>NZ_JBYRFX010000663.1:0-12805 GCF_057815775.1 Inquilinus sp. | reverse complement strand
ATCTCGTGCTCACCGTGCCGCACCGCGTGGCCATGCAGGCGGCGTCGATGCTGCCGCTGGTGGCGATGGAACTGCCGGTCGAATTCCCATCCTACGAGGTCTCGCTGATCTGGCACGAACGCTGCCATCGCGACACCGAGCACAGCTGGATGCGCACCGAGATCGCGGCTGCCACCATGGCCGTGGTGCATCCGGCCGGCGAACCGGGAACCGCCGCCGCCTGACCCGGTTTCTGCCGTTCATCTTAGAACAAAAGCCGCTGCCGGTCCTCCGGCAGCGGCTTTCTTCTGTTCCGGGGATCGGCGCCGCCCGGACGGACGGCGCCGATCCTCCTATTCCGCGGCCACCTGTTCGGCTGGGGTGCCGAAGTCGTAGACGAACTGCTGGTCGGCGACATCAAGGCGGATCGGCCCGATCGACCGGCCCTCCAGCTGTTCCGTGAACACATGCCGGCTCATGGTCGGCAACACCGTGTGGGTCAGCAGCGCGTCGACCACTCGGCCGCCGGCGTCCGACAGCTTGGCCCGTTCGATGATCAGCCCGACCACCGCGTCGCTGTAGCTGAACGGCACGCCATGCGACCGCATCAGCCGGTCGGTGATCCGCTGCAGCCGCAGCCGGATGATGCCGTCCAGCATCGGCTCGGTCAGCGGGTAGTAGGGCACCGGGATCATGCGGCCGAGCAGGGCCGGCGGGAACACCTCCAGCAGCGGCTTGCGGATGGCCTTTTCCAGCGTCTCCGCGTCGGGGCGCGGCCCGTCGGCGCGGCACAGCCTGGTGATCTCCTCCGACCCGACATTCGAGGTCATCAGGATCAGCGTGTTCTTGAAGTCGATGCGCCGGCCCTCGCCATCCTCCATCACGCCCTTGTCGAACACCTGGAAGAAGATCTCGTGGACGTCGGGATACGCCTTCTCGATCTCGTCGAGCAGGATGATGGCGTGCGGCCGCCGCCGCACCGCCTCGGTCAGACGGCCGCCCTGGCCGAAGCCGACATAGCCGGGCGGGGCGCCCTTGAGGCCGGAGACCGAATGCGCCTCCTGGAACTCGCTCATGTTGATGGTGACCAGGCTGTTCACGCCGCCCTGCAGCTGTTCGGCCAGGGCGATGGCGGTCTCGGTCTTGCCGACGCCGGACGGGCCGCACAGCAGGAAGACGCCGATCGGCTTGTCCGGGTCATCCAGGCCAGCGCGGCTGGTCTGCACCCGGCGGGCGATGGCCTCCATCGCGTGATCCTGGCCGATCACCCGGCGGCCGAGGCTGTCCGACAGCGTCAGCAGCGTCGCGGCCTCGCTCTTCAGCAGGCGGCCGACCGGGATGCCGGTCCAGTCCTGGACGATGGCGGCGACCGCGGCGCGGTCGACCCGTTCCGGCACCAGCGGCGTCTCGCCGCTCAAATCCAGCCGCTGCCGCTCCAGCTCGCGCAGGGCGCCCGGCTCCACCGGCGCCGCCACGATGTCGCGGCCTTCCTCAGCCGCAGCCGCGGCGGCGGCGGATGCCCGCAGCTCCGCACGCGTCGCCCGGATCTTGTCGACCAGCGCGCCCTCGGCCTGCCAGCGCGCCTCGATCGCCTCCAGCGCCTGGCGTCCTTCGGCCAGGCCGGTTTCGACCGCGCTGCGGCGTTCGCCGACATTCTCGCCATCGGCCGCCTGGCGGCCGAGGACTTCGAGTTCGAGCTCCAGGCCAGCGATGGTGTGGCGCTGGTGCTCGACGCTGCTGGGCGGGGCATGGCGGCCGACGGCGACGCGGGCGCAGGCGGTGTCCAGCAGGCTCAGCGACTTGTCCGGCAGCTGGCGCGCCGGGATGTAGCGATGTGACAGCGTCACGGCCGCCGCCACGGCGTCGTCGGTGATCTCGACGCCATGATGGCGCTCCAGCACGCCGGCCATGCGGCGCATCATGGCGATCGCCTGCGCCTCGTCCGGCTCGTTCACCGGGATCGGCTGGAACCGGCGGGTCAGGGCCGGGTCCTTCTCGATGTAGCGCTTGTATTCGCTCCAGGTCGTCGCCGCGATGGTCCGCAGCGTGCCGCGGGCCAGGGCCGGCTTCAGCAGGTTGGCGGCATCGCCCGTGCCCTCCTGGCCGCCGGCGCCGATCAGGGCATGCGCCTCGTCGATGAACAGCACGATCGGCTGCTCATGGGTCTGGACCTCCTCGATCACCTGGCGCAGCCGCTCCTCGAACTCGCCTTTGACGCCGGCGCCGGCCTGCAGCAGGCCGAGGTCGAGGGCGTGCAGCGCGACCTGGCGCAGGGCCGGGGGGACCTCGCCGGCGACGATGCGGCAGGCCAGCCCTTCGACGACGGCGGTCTTGCCGACCCCCGCCTCGCCGGTGAGGATCGGGTTGTTCTGGCGCCGCCGCAGCAGGACGTCGATGATCTGGCGGATCTCGGCGTCGCGGCCGATCACCGGATCGATCTCGCCGGCACGTGCCCGGGCGGTCAGGTCGATGGCATAGCGGGCGAGGGCGCCGCCGCTGGGGCGCCCGGATGACTGGGCCGCGGCCGCCTCCGGTGCGGCGCCGGTCCCGGCGATCGGCGTGTCGGTGTGTCCGCCTCCGGCGAATCCGCCGTGATCGCCGCGAAGGACGCGTTCAGGGTCTCGCTGCCGAGCTTGGCGAATTCGGCCGAGGTCGCGGTCAGCGCGTTGCGCAGGCTGCGGTTGGACAGGCAGCCGAGCAGCAGATGGCCCGACCGGATCCGGCCGCTGCCGAAGCCCAGCGTGGCGACGATCCAGGCTTCCTGCGCCGCCTCTTCCAGATGCGGCGAGAAGTCGGAGATGGCGGTGGCGCCGCGCGGCAGCCGGTCGAGCGCCCGGGTCACGTCGCGGGCGAGGTTCGCGGCGTCGACGCCGGATGCCCGCAGCAGGCGCAGCATGTCGGAATCGGGCGCGTCGAGCAGCTGGTAGATCCAGTGCACCAGCTCGACATAGGCGTGCCCGCGCAGCTTGCAGAAGGCAGTCGCGTTTTCGAGGGCGCCGTAGGAAAAGGCGTTGAGTTTGCCGAACAGCGTCCGGCGGCTGATGTTGGTCATGGGAAGCTCCCTTCCGCGGCCCCGCCGGCCGGTGGCGACTGGCCGGTGGTGTCCGGCTCGGTCGATGCAGTCTTGATGAGATCGCGCGCGTCGACGCCGCGGCGCCGTTTGCCGAGCCAGCCGGTCCAGCCGAGTTTGCCGCTTTTGCCGAGCCGCACGGCCGGCACCTCGTCATGGCGCAGGATCAGGTTGAGCTCGAATTCCAGTTCGTCGCCGACGTAGTTGCGGACGATCGGCACCAGCTTCGCCAGGCTTTCGCCGCCGGGCAGCAGCCGCTCGTAGGAGGCCAGGCGCAGCGGGCCGATGACGATGCGGAACCGATGGTGATAGACCTTGATCCGGGCGCCGGCGGTCAGCGTGCTGCCGAGCGTCCCGGTGTTCGGATCCCGCCCCAGCAGGCACAGCGACTCCGGTGGCAGCTGGACCCAGTGGGGCACGAATTCCTGGATCTCGACCGGCGCTTCGAAAAAGCTGCCGAGGATCGCCTGCAGCCCTTCCGGGTTGCGGGTGTGCGAGGCGAGGCGCCCGGTGAAGTGCTGCTTGGCGAGATCCGGCATCCGGTCCCGGTTGCGCAGGGACGCCATGCCGAGCCCGGCCAGCGCCGCGAGCTGGGTGCCGAACCGGTCTTCTTCCGGCCGGTCGTGGCTGACCGTCGGTTCGCTCTCCGCCCAGGCCCGGAAGAACAGCGACGCCATGCGGTGATGGAACATGTCGGCGAAGCGGGCGAAGGTCTCGTCGCCGACATTGAGCATGCGGGAATGCGCATACTCCGTGAGGTGCAGCGGCAGCGGGCCGTTCGGCCCGAACAGTCCGAACAGATAGGCTTCGATCCTGGCCGGGCGCCCCGTATCCGCCGCATCGTCGTCGCCGAGCCCGGCCACGCCGGCGATCGGGCGCGGCGCAAAGACCAGTGACGGCGGCTGGCCGAGCCGGACCCCATCCTGCGCCGGATGGGCCGACTGCCCCAGCCGCGGCTGGTCGGGGTTGGCGGCGTCGACGCGGCGGAGCGCCTGGAAGAAGTCGAAATCATGGGGCCGCTCGGCGATCGCCTTGAGCAGCGGGCGCAGGGCGGCAGTCATGCCAGCGGCCGCCGGCCCGGCGACATCGGCCATCGCATCACCGCCCCACGCTGCTGCGTCGACAGGGTGGTCTCGGTGAAGCTGTTGATCGAGACGTATTTGGCGAAGAACCGGCTCAGTATGGCGGCGAGCGGGAAGCAGCCGACACCTTCGAACGCACTCTCGTCGAACAGCAGCCCGACCTCGATGCCGCGGGCAACGGCCGCCTGGCCACCCCCCGGCAGCCGCCGCACGACCGGGCGTGATGTCACGCTGCGGACCCCGTCGACCTGGCGGGCGATGGCGGGTTCGCCCATGTCGGCATAGAGGTGCAGCAACTCGCGCAAGGCGTCGGCGCCCTCGCGATCCTCTTCGGTGCTGTCGGTGATCGAGAGATAGTTGAGTGACAGGTGGCTGACCAGCTTCCAGGCAATTTCGCCCTCGGCGACCGAGGGGTGGGGGCGGCTCGGGCCGGCAATGCAGTGGACGGAGGAGACGGGAGCGCCGATCTCGAGGGTGAAATCGGTCTCGCTCCGGCCGATCGGCATCAGCAGTGGCAGGTCGCGGTTCGAGCAAAGGCAGCGCACCTGCAGCTGGCGCAGTTCCAGGGAATACGGCGCCGCGTTGCGGTCGACCAGCGACAGGAAGACCTCGCTGCCGACATAGCCCGTGCGCGTGCCCTGCTGGCGCTGCCGCGCCGATAGCAGGCGCCGCTCGCGCCGCACTGTGTAGTAGGACCCCTGGTCCTGTGGCCGCAGCTGGTCGGAGATGCTGTAGAACGGCCGGAAATCGATGGTGCCGCGCGTCTCGTCACCTTCGCCCTTCACATCGAGGACGGTGTGCAGTTCGAGGTCGAGGGGGCGGACCCGGTCGATGACGACATGGTGTTCGTATTGCCGTTCGCTCAGATGGATGCGGTCGGCATTCCGTTCGAACAGGTTGATGATCGGCGTCGCGAACAGCGCGATGTTGGCCGGCCCCAGGGACCGCTCCAGCCGCGGCTCGATGCGGCGCAGCAGGAACAGCAGCTCGATCTCGTTGGTGGTCGATTGCGCCACGGCATCGGCCAGGCCGCCGATCTCGACGAACAATGCCCGCTCCGGCAGGGCGAAGTATTCCTGCAGCAGGCGATAGCCGTCGAACGAGCGCGGCACGGCGGGCAGAAGCGCCTGCGCCGGGTCGAGCCCGTGGTGCTTCAGGGCAGGGCGTTCGATCACCTCCTGCCAGGGCAGGGGGCGGGTGACTGGGCGCGCCACCATCGTGACGGTGTCGGCCAGCAGCTGTTCCGCCAGGGCGGCCCCCATGCCGCCCGCGCCCGTCAGATGAACCACCAGGCTGCGCAGCGACAGCTTGTTGAGCGGCATGCCGTTGGTGGTGGTCAGGCGCAGCCGGAGGACGGCCTTGGTCGCACGCCGTTCGGGCAGCCGCAGCGCCGAAATCTGGCTTGGCGCGGAATAATAGTCGAAGGACGCCACGCGGATGGGCCAGAGATGCACGTCATGCGCAGTGCGAAACTGGCAATGCGTCGTCGTCCCGGCGGGCAACCCACTCAGCAGGGTCGTGCCGCGCGGCACCACATAGCCCTTCTCGAGCCTGCCGGCCTCGCCGTCCGGCTCGAACCGCGCGATCGCCATCGACGGCACCGGGGCCAGGAAATGCGGGTAGACGAGTTCGAGCAGATGCTGGGTGAAATCGGAGAAGCGGGACTGCAGCTTGAGCTGCACCCGGGCCGCCAGGAAGGCGAAGCCTTCAAGCAGCCGTTCGACATTGGGGTCCGCGACCTCGCCGGCCTGCAGTCCCAGCCGGTTGGCGATCTTGGGGAAGGCCTGGGCGAACTCCGTCCCCATCTCGCGCATATAAGCGAGTTCGTCATTGTAGAGCCGCAGCAGGCGGGGATCCATCAGCTGCCCTCGCCGCGCATCTCGACCACGCGGACGGTGCCGGTGATCTCGCCGGCCTCGGTCCGCATCAGCATGCGCAGCGGCAGCGGATTCGCCCAGAGATCGGACTCGATCCTGAACTGGAACGTGCCGTCCCGCTTGTCCTCGATCACCGTCACCTCGAGCGTGTCAGGCAGCAGGCGCGGCTCGAACCGCCGCAGGCTCAGCAGGATCTCTTGGCGCAGGGCGCTGGGGTCGAGGCCGCCGACCTCACGCCCGGTGCGCGAGCGCACGCCGTAATTCAGCGTGCTCATCGCCACCTCCGGATAGGGTGCGAGGTCGACGGTGGTCGAGAGCTGGCTCGTGTTCAGGAGCCAGGACAGGTCGCGCAGGATGGCTTCACGCAGCCGAGCCAGGGAAAATGTCCGTGAGGTATCTCCCTCCACCTGTACGTCCGGGCTGTCGTCCGTCAGGCGGTCGAGCAGGGCCGGTTGGATACGGTCCTGCGCGCCGGCTCGGCTTGCGTTCATCGCCGGATCCCGATCAGCCCGTGACCAGGATGGCCGCGAGCGCGCCGGCGATGCCGGTGGTCAGATCGGAGGTGTTGGAGATCTGGTTCCAGCTGCCGAGACCCGCCGGCGTGATCTTGCCGGTCGCCGACTGCTGGCCGTAGGAGATCGAGCACGAGCCGAACTTGAAGGTGACGTTTTCTTCCGGCGCCGGATCGGCGTAGCTCCACTCCACCTTCTCGACCGCGAGCTGGTTGAACGTCCAGCAGACGTAGAGGTTCGCCTTGGCGTTGGTGAAGTTGCCGCCGGCCTTGAAGATCTTGACGGTCACGCCCTGGAAATGGGCGCCGGAGCCGCAGGCGACCAGCAGGTTGGCCGAAGCGGTGTCGACCTGCTTCTTGATCGTGAACGCCTCGAATTCAGCCTTGCCGGCGCCGGCGCCGCTGGTGTGCTGGGTGATGTTGAGCTTGTTCTCGAGCGAGAAGCTCCATTCGTCGGTCAGGGCGATACCGTCCTGGACGATCTTCGATTCACCTTTGATGATGATGCCGGTGATCGACGGGGTCGGGAAATTCATTACGGCGTCGAATGCCATTTGCTTTCTCCTGTCAGGTTAGGGAGGTGTGAGTACGGCGGCGTCAGGCGGCGCGCGCCGAAGGCAGGCGGGAGACCAGCCGCAGGGACACGGTCAGGCCCTCGAGCTGGTAGTGCGGCCGGAGGAAGAACCGGGCGGTGTAGTAGCCCGGGTTGTCGGCCACTTCCTCGACCGTGACCTCGGCGGCGCTGAGTGGCATGCGCGCCTTGTCTTCTTCCGTCGCAGTCGCGATCGAGGGATGGACGTAGCGGTTGATCCAGCTGTTGAGCCACTGCTCGACCTCGGACCGCTCCTTGAAGCTGCCGATCTTGTCGCGGACGATGCATTTCAGGAAATGCGCGAAGCGGCAGGTGGCGAAGATGTACGGCAGCCGGGCGCTGAGCTCGGCATTGGCCGAGGCATCCGGATCCTCGTAGGCGACCGGCTTGTTCAGGGTCTGGGCGCCCATGAACACCGCCATGTCGGTGTTCTTGCGATGCAGCAGCGGCAGGAACCCGTTCTTCGACAGCTCGGCCTCACGCCGGTCGCTGATCGCGATCTCGGTCGGGCATTTCAGGTCGACGCCGCCGTCATCGCTGGGGAAGGTGTGGGCCGGCAGATCTTCGACCAGGCCGCCGGATTCGACGCCGCGGATGCGCGACAGCCAGCCATAATGCTTGAACGAGCGGGTGATGTTCACGCCCATTGCGTAGGCGGCGTTGCACCAGAGGTAGTTGCTGGCGTTGGTGCCGTCGGCCTCTTCCTCGAAGTCGAAGGCCTCGACCGGGTCGGTCTTCGCGCCATAGGGCAGGCGGCCCAGGGTGCGGGGCATGGTCAGCGAGATGTACCGCGAATCTTCGCTGTCCCGAAGCGACCGCCAGGCGGCGTATTCCGGGGTCTGGAAGATCTTGGTGATGTCGCGCGGGTTGGCCAGCTCCTGCCAGGATTCCATCCGCAGCAGATAGGGCGAGGCGGCGGCGATGAAGGGCGCGTGCGCGGCCGCCGCAATCCGGCCGAGCGAGCTCAGCAGCTCGATGTCGGGCGGGCTATGGTCGAAGTAGTAGTCACCGATCAGGCAGCCATAGGGCTCGCCGCCGATCTGGCCGTATTCCTCTTCGTAGATCTTCTTGAACAGCGGGCTCTGGTCCCAGGCGATGCCCTTGTACTTGCGCAGGGTCCGGCTGAGTTCCTTCTTGGAGATCGGAAGCACCCGGATCTTCAAGGTCTCGTCAGTCTCGGTGTTGTAGACCAGATGATTCAGGCCCCGCCACGCCGACTCCAGGGCCTGGAAGTCCTCGTGGTGGATGATCTGGTTGAGCTGACTCGTCAGCTTCTGGTCGATCGAGGCGATGATGGCCTGAATCGTCGACACGACATCGCCTTCGAGCAGCGAGGTGTCCTGCAGGGCCTGTTCCGCCAGGGTCCTGACCGCCTGGTCGACCGCTTCGCGCGCCTGGTCGGTTCGCGGCTTGAATTCGCGCTGCAGCAGGGCCGAGAAATCGTTGGGGGCAAGCTCGGTAACGGGGGCGGACGCGGTGGCGCCTGCCTGGGCCGCCGGGGTGGGCGTCAGGGCCATAATCAGTCTTCCTCGCTCTCGGTATTGGTGCCCGCTGTGACGTCGTTGCCACCTGCGAGGGGTTTCGGCGCGGGGCTGGCCCCCAGGGCTTTCAGCAGCGTCGGATCGGTCAGCAGCTTCTGGACCAGTTCCTCTGCGCCGGCCTTGCCGTCCATGTAGGTCAGCAGGTTCGCCAGCTGGGTGCGCGCCTCGAGCAGCCGGTTCAGGCTGTCGACCTTGCGGGCCACCGCAGCCGGCGAGAAATCGTCCATGGTCTCGAAGGTGATGTCGATCGGCAGTTCGCCTTCGCCCGTCAGGGTGTTGGGAACCCGGAAGGCAGCCCGCGGCTGCAGCGCCCGGAGACGAGCATCGAAGTTGTCGATGTCGATCTCCATCATCTTGCGGTCGGCCAGGGCCGGCTGCTCCAGAGTCGACTTGCCCGTGAGGTCCGCCATGACCCCGACGACGAAGGGCAACTGCACCTTCTTCTCCGAGCCGTAGAGCTCGACGTCGTATTCGATCTGGACGCGCGGCGCGCGATTGCGCGCGATGAATTTCTGACTGCTCGCCTTTGCCATCGTGCTGGTCCTTGGTTGAGTTCTGAATGCCGCCGGGGTTTACGGGGTGCGCTGCTCGCCATCGGCCGTCAGGCCAGCCAGGGCGCGGAACTGGGCGGCCCCCTCCGGGGCCAGTTCCAGCAGCAACGCCATGAAATCTTTGGCCACCAGCCGCTTGGCCCGTTCGAGCAGCGGCGGGACCGGGCTGGACGGTTCGTTGGCCCGGTACCAGCGGCAAATGCGGTCGAGCATGCCGACAATGTCGTTGCGGTCCCGGATATCGTTTGAGAGGGAGATCGGCTTGGCGACGGCTTCGGCGCCAGGCGCGGCCTCCTCGATCGGCACCGGCTTGTGTTCTTCGACGACCGTCTGCATCTGACGCAGAATTTCGAGCAGCGGGTCGAAGCGCATCGCCTGCATCGTATCGACCTTGGCCCGGATGGCCGCGTCGATGCGCATGACGGCTGCGATGATCGCGGCGATCGCGACGCCGCGCTGGTCCAACGTCTCGGCCGGCGTATCGCGGAAGGCGCCCTCGATGGTGCCCACATCCGGCCCGGTCGATGTGTCCTCCCCGGCCGCGGCCAGCCGCTGTGCCTCCAGCCAGTCGCGTACCGAGAAGTTGCCGAACACGCGCGACTGGGTCAGTGGCGTCCGGCGCAGATCGCCGAGGAGGCCCTCGGGATCGCACCGATTGGCCAATACGTTGATGCGGACCGTCTGGTCGTCGCCGTCTTCCTCATCCGGGCGGGGGTGCAGCCCCGGCCAGAAGCTCTCGACATAGACGGCCAGGGCCTCGAGCCCGCGGCCGAAGCCGGGGAGGCCTTCGAGATGGAGGGCGGCCCGGGCCGCCAGCACGGCGATGCGCAGGTCCTTGGACTGGGTGCTCAGCTCGCCGGCGAGACGGTCCACCTCGACCCAGTTCGGCGGTTCGGCGGCGATGACCGAGGAGCCGAGCTCCTGGCCGGGCTTGCCGCGGGCCGCCATCTCGAGTTCGAGGAAGCTCAGATCGTAATCGAGCGCTTCGCCGCAAGGCTCCGCTTCGCTGATCGGCTTCAGATAGATGTCGGCATCCAGGATCGTCATACCCGTCACTTCAGGGGCCTGTTGCGCAGCCGGTAAATAAGGCTGCGACCGGACTGGCTTTCGATGCTCAACCCTATCCAGGCAGAGGGCCGTCTTCTCAATGCAGGATTGATATGTCCGCATGCAGACCAGCAATAGGCCGGCCATCGCGCCTTCGAATGACTTGATATCAACTACGCATGGCCGAAACGGACGCTCTTCCCGGCACGATATGGCTGCTTCGTTCGACGTGCTCCGGTTCCTGCCACAGCACGTCGACGCAGATGGAGAGCGTGCTTATGTCGTGGGACAACAAGGTGATCTGGTCGGAGGGGCTTTTCCTCAGGCCGCAGCACCTGCAGCAGAACGACCGCTATGTCGAGAAGCTGGTCCGCAGCCGGTCAGCCGGTCTGCGCGGTTACGGCTGGGGTCTTACCGAGCTGACGCTCAACCGCGAACTGCTCAGCCTCGGCAAGATCGCGATCTCCAGCGCCCGCGGCATCATGGAGGACGGCACCCCGTTCAGCATCCCCGATGATGCCGACCAGCCGACGCCGTTCGAGCCGCCGGGGCATCTGCGCGATTCCCTCATCCACCTGGCGGTCCCCGTCTACCAGCCGGGGGCGGTCGAAACCGACAGTCGGCCGGACGCCGACGTGGTGGTGCGCTACGCCATGGCGGACCAGGAACTGGTCGATACCAATGCCGGCGAGCGCGACGGCGCGTCGATCGAGGTGGGGCGGCTGCGCTTCCAGCTTCTTCCCGACGAGGCCGACCGGGCCGGCTTCACCTGCGTCCCGATCGCCCGGCTGATCGAAGTGCGGGCCGACCGGCAGGTCATGCTGGATGACGGCCATATCCCGCCGATGCTGGATTGCGCTGCGGCGCCCAACCTGGCCGACTACATCACCGAGATCCGGGGGCTGCTGCATCATCGCGGCGAGGCCCTGGCCGCCCGGGTGGGGCAGTCCGGCACGCGCGGCGTGGCCGAGATCGCCGATTTCCTGCTGCTCCAGGCGATCAATCGCTACGAACCGATGTTCGCCCATCTGAGCTCGGCCGCGACGGTGCACCCCGAGACCCTGTACGGCCACATGGCGCAGCTCTGCGGTGAACTCGCCACCTATGCCCGGGCCGACAAGCGGCCGCCGGCGATCGGCCCCTACCGGCACGAGGACTTGGCACTGACCTTCCGGCCGGTGATCCAGTCGATCCGCCAGTCGCTCAGCGCCGTTCTCGAACAGACGGCGGTGCCGATCCCGCTGCGCCAGCACAAATACGGGGTGCAGGTGGCCGAGGTGGTCGACCGCACGCTGTTCACGACCGCGACCTTTGTCTTGGCCGTGCGTGCGGATGTCGAGATCGAGCGGCTGCGGCGGGCCTTCCCGTCCCAGATCAAGATCGGCCCGGCCGACAAGATCAAGGAACTGGTCAACGTCGCCTTGCCGGGCATTGTCATCAACGCCCTGCCGGTCGCACCCCGCCAGATCCCGTTTCATGTCGGTGTCACCTATTTCGAGGTCGACCAGCAGAGCCCGTATTGGAAAGAGATGCGTCAGGGCGGTGGCGCTCTGGCCCTGCATGTCGCGGGTGACTTCCCCAACCTCGAGATGGCGCTCTGGGCCATCCGGGGGCAGTAGGCCGAACGGCCGGCTCCCTTATCCTCAACGACGCGGTTCCGACTCATGGCCCTTGTCCTGCGCATCGAGAGCTTGCAACCGGACGTTCCGCTGGCACTGCCGCGGGATGGCTGGGTTGAAGCCGATCACGACCTGAAGATCGGTCGCGCCGCGGATAACGACCTCGTTCTCGAGGATCCCGCGGGCACCATCTCCAAGCGTCACTGCACCATCAGCCGGGTCGACGAAGGCTATGTCCTGGTCGACCACAGCCGCAACGGCACCTTCCTCAACCGCGACACCCAGGCGATGGCGCGCGACGTGCCGGTGCCGCTGAAGCCGGGCGATGCCATCCAGGTCGGCTGCTTCAGCCTGGCCGTCATCGCGGCGGCGGTGCCGGGCGCCGGCAGCGCCATCGATCCCGACCCCGTCAGCGAGAACGGCGAGACCACGTCCCCGGCGGAGACCAGCTTCCTCGGCGCGGTTGCGCCGATGCCGTCGCCGAACGCCCATCTGGCCTATGTCGAGCCCGGCGGGCTGATGAGCCGGCGCGAAGAGCCGCTGGTCATCGAGGACGAAGATTACGGCCCGGTTTCGGCCGCCCATGACGACGACGACCCGCTAGCCGATCCGTCGCCGGACCGCCGCGGTGTCCGCGATTACGATCGCGGCGTCCGCGATCACGACGACGACGATCCGCTCCTCGGCCGCAGGCTCGATTCCGGCGAGCCGCCGCGATCCTTCTCGGATCACGTGGCGGTGCCGAACATGGTCTTCGTCCAGCCCAAGCTGCGCACGGAGCCGATTCCGGACGACTGGGACCTGATGTCGGAGATGGGCCACAGCCCGGCACGGCTTTCGTCGCAGCCTGTCGCGCCGGAGCTGTTCGAGGAGGTGGAGGCCGCACCGCCGCCTTCGCCCCCGCAGCCGCCCGTCGCGCCTGCCCAGGTCGCACCT
>NZ_JBYRFX010000662.1:0-4785 GCF_057815775.1 Inquilinus sp. | reverse complement strand
GGGCCACGCTGCGCAAGCTGATCCAGACCGAGGGCGAGCGCTATCCCGCCCTGTTCACCGCCTGGCGCGAGCACGGGCCGGGTACCGCCTGGGCCGCGATCGCCGCCCGCTTCGCCAAGCTGGCCCATGCCGGCCACCTCGAGATCGAGGACCCCGACCTGGCCGCGCGCCAGTTCATGGCCCTGATCCACGCCGATTTCCACATCTCCCACATGCTCGGGACCAAACCGGCGGATGCCGAGATCGATGTCGGGGTCTCCAACGCCGTGCGCACCTTCCTGCGCGCCTTCGGCCGGCAGGCCCCCGCCCTGCGGGCGTTGGCGGACTGAGCGGTCCGGTCGGACCTGCATTGCATCGGTAACAGGTGCGGACATAAAGATCTGACATATCATCCGGTGACGCCGCCGAAGGTCACCGCATCCCGTCCGCAACCGATCGAGCGCCCCCTCATGACCGCCTCCGCGCTGTTCTCCCCGCTCGCCCTCGGCCCGGTGCCGCTGCCCAACCGGATCGTGGTGGCGCCGATGTGCCAGTACTCCGCCGATGACGGCAGCGCCACCGACTGGCACCTGCAGCATTGGATGTCCCTCGCCATGTCCGGCGCCGCGCTGGTGGTGCTGGAGGCGACCGGCGTCGAACGCCGGGGCCGCATCACCCATGGCTGCCTCGGCCTCTATTCCGACGCCAATGAGCGGGCGATGGCCCGCGGCCTGGCCGCCGCCCGCGCCGTCGCCCTGCCCGGCACCCGCTTCGGCATCCAGCTGGCCCATGCCGGGCGCAAGGCATCGACCCAGCGCCCCTGGGAGGGCGGCCGCGCCCTGGGCCCCGCCGAGGATCCCTGGCCGACCGTCGGCCCCTCCGCCCTGGCCTTCAGCGAGGGCTGGCACACGCCGGAGGCGCTGGATGAGGCCGGGCTGGAGCGGGTCACCGCCGCCTTCGTCCAGGCCGCCCGCCGCGCCGTGCGGCTGGGCTTCGATGCCATCGAGCTGCACCTGGCGCATGGCTATCTGCTGCACAGCTTCCTGTCGCCGCTGTCGAATCACCGCGACGACCGCTGGGGCGGCGATGCCGAGCGCCGGCGCGCCTTCCCGCTGGCCGTGGCCGACGCCGTGCGCGCCGTGGTGCCGGCCGGCATCGCGCTGGGAGTCCGGGTCAGCGCCGTCGACTGGGTCGAGGGCGGCCTGACCATCGAGGACACCGTTGCCCTGACGACTGCGCTGAAGGCGCATGGGCTGGACTATGTCTGCGCCTCCTCCGGCGGCAACGTTCCGCAGGCGCGCATCCCGGTCGCCCCCGGCTACCAGGTGCCGTTCGCCCGCGAGATCAAGCAGAAGAGCGGCCTGGTCACCCGCGCGGTCGGGCTGATCGTCGAGGCGCAGCAGGCCGAGGCCATCATCGCCCGCGGCGATGCCGACCAGGTGGCGCTGGCCCGCGCCGTGCTGGACGACCCGCGCTGGGGCTGGCATGCCGCCGAGGCGCTGGGCGCCGAGCTGACCCTGCCGCCGCAATATGCCCGGGCCGCCGCGAAGACCTGGCCCGGCCGCAAGCTGCTGGAAGCCGCCGCGTAATCCAGGGGAGCCCGGGACGAATGACTGATCCGATCGCCGTCCCGGGCCTCGCTGCCCCGGCCGAAATCCTGGTCGACCGCTGGGGCATCCCGCATCTGACCGCGGCCAGCCTGGACGATCTGTTCTTCCTGCAGGGCTTCAACGCCGCCCGCGACCGGCTGTGGCAGATCGACCTGTGGCGCAAGCGCGGCCTGGGTCTGCTGGCGGCGGAGTTCGGCCCCGGCTATCTGGCCCAGGACATCGCCAGCCGGCACTTTCTCTATCGTGGCGACATGGCGGCGGAATGGGCCGCCTATGCCGAGGATGCGGAAGCGATCTGCAGCCGCTTCGCCGCCGGCATCAACGCCTATGTCGCGCTGACCGAGCGCGAGCCGGACCGGCTGCCGGAGGAGTTCCGGATCTTCGGCACCAGGCCGGCGCGCTGGCAGCCGGAGGATGTGGTCCGCATCCGCAGCCACGGCCTGACCCGCAATGCGCTGTCGGAGCTGGCGCGCGCCCATGTGCTGGCCGGCGCCGACGCCGCCACCGACCGGCTGCGCAAGGTGATCGAGCCGCCGGTCGAGGTCGGGCCGGTGCCGGGCTTCGACCCTGCAGCGGTGCCGCCGGATGCGCTGCTTCTGTTCCGCCTGGCCATGGCCCCTGTGACCTTCCCGCCCGAACGGCTGGCAGCGACGCTGGATGAGGCCGGGCTGTGGCGCGAGGTCACCGATCTCGGCGAGGTGCTGCGGGCACCGGAGGCCGAAGGCTCCTCTGACGGATCGAACAACTGGGCGGTGCATGGCAGCCGCACTAGCACTGGCCGCCCGGTCATGGCCACCGACCCGCACCGCGCCCATGCCGTGCCGTCGCTGCGCTACCTCGTCCACCTGACCGCGCCGGGCTTCGACGCGATCGGTGCCGGCGAACCCTGCGTGCCCGGCATCATGATGGGGCACAACGGCACGGCCGCCTTCAGCCTGACCATCTTCGGCGCCGACCAGGAGGATGTGTATCTCTACGAGACCCGGCCGGACGATCCCGACTCATACCGCTACGGCGCGGGCTGGGAGCGGATGCGGATGGTCGAGGAGCGCTTCGCCGTCAAGGGCGCGGCGGAGCAGGTGCGCACCCTGCGCTTCACCCGGCACGGGCCGGTGGTGCATGCCGATGCCGGCAGGCACAGCGCCGTGGCGGTGCGGTCGGTGTGGTTCGAGCCGGGATCGGCCGCCTATCTCGCCAGCCTCAGCGGCATGCGGGCCCGCGACATCGACGGCTTCCGCACGGCGATGCGGCGCTGGGGCACGCCGTCGGTCAACCAGGTCTATGCCGACACGTCAGGCACCATCGCCTGGCTGCCGGCCGGCCATGTGCCGCGGCGGCCGAACTGGCACGGCCTGGCACCAGTCCCCGGCGACGGCAGCCACGAATGGGACGGCATGATGGACCCGGCGCTGATGCCGGTGCGGATCGACCCGCCGGAAGGCTTTGTCGCCACCGCCAACGAGCTGAACCTTCCGGCCGACTGGCCGCATGACCAGCGCCCGGTCGGCTTCGAATGGCTGGAGGGCAGCCGTGCCGTGCGCGTCCACGAGGTGCTGGCCGGGCAGGACCGGCACAGCCCGGCGGACTCACGAGCGCTGCAGGCCGACACCCTGTCGGTGCCGGCGCGGCGAATGCTGCGCCTGCTGACGCCGCTGGAGCCGGGGGACGCGGCCGAGGCCTTGGCCCTGCTGCGCGGCTGGGACGCCCGGCTGGAGGCGGACTCCGCTGCGGCGGCGCTGTTCGAACTGTGGTGGACCAAGCATCTGAAGCCGGCCCTGTTCGCCCGACTGGTGCCCGACCCCGCCATCCGCAAGCTGCTGGCCCCGGGCGATGTCGCCGGCATCCTGGCGGCGCTGGAGGCACCGGACGACCGCTTCGGCGCCGATCCCATGGCGGCGCGCGACGCGCTGCTGCTGAAGACCCTGGCCGCGGCCTGGGCGGATGCAACTCAGCGGCTGGGGCCCGACCCCGCCAGCTGGCGCTGGGGCGATCTGCATCACGGCTATTTCGGCCATCCGGCCAGCGCCGTGGCGCCGGAGCGGACGGCCGAGCTGGATGTCGGCCCGCTGGCCAAGGGTGGCGGCGCCTCCACCGTCATGCACGCCGCCTATCGCCCGGACAGCTTCCAGGTCACCAACGGCGCCTCGGTCCGCATCGTCATGGATGTCGGCGACTGGGACCGCAGCACCTGCATCAACGCGCCCGGCCAGTCCGGCGACCCGCGCTCACCGCATTACCGCGACCTCGCCCCGCTATGGGCCCGCGGCGATCAGGTGCCGCTGCTGTACAGCCGTGCGGCCGTGGAAGACGCGGCAGAGGCCCGCATCGCGCTGGTGCCGGAGCCTTAACTCGGGTTCGCGATTCCACGAACCCGACCTGCGCCCCTCTCCCATAGGACACCGTTCCCGCCTTGACAGGTCTGCCGGAGCGGATGAAGATCGTTTGTATACGAATGAAATGCCGGCCGGGTAACGACGGGCTCTTCGGAACAGGATCAGGCCAGGGAGATCCCTTCATGCATCTCCGGACAGGGCAGCTCCGGCCCAGCGGACCATGGACGACCAGCCGCGCCGCGACCGTCGGCGCCGGGCGTGCCGCCGCGGCCGCACAGCAGAATCGAGACTGACATGTCCCAGCCCACCGCCCCGGACAAAACCGCCCCAGACAAGACGGCCGACGGCCGCATCCGCTGCGATGCCTGCCCTGTCATGTGCTACATCAAGCCCGGTGCCGCCGGCGCGTGCGACCGCTATGCCAACCATGACGGCACGCTGGTCCGGGTCGACCCGCATGTGGTGCTGGACCGCACTTTGGCGCAGGGCGGCAGCGTGGTGCCGTTCGGCAGCACCGGCGACTGGGACGGCAAGCTGGTGCGCGGGCAGGAGACCTTCGTCACCGCGATCGGCGCCGGCACCACCTATCCCGACTACAAGCCGGCGCCCTTCATCGTCTCGGCCGAGGTCGATGGCGTCGACATGGTCACCGTGGTGACCGAGGGCATCTTCAGCTATTGCGGCGTCAAGGTGAAGGTCGACACCGACCGCCATCTGGGGCCGGAGCGCAGCCTGATCCGGGCGCAGGGCGAACCGGTCGGCCATGTCACCACGGGCGAATACGGGTCGCAGATGCTGTCGCTGGGCGGCGTGCATCACCTGACCGGCGGCAGCAAGAAGGAAGGCCGCGTCACCTGCGACAC
>NZ_JBYRFX010000661.1:0-11420 GCF_057815775.1 Inquilinus sp. | reverse complement strand
CGACCCCCAGTGATAGAGCCCCCCCGCGGTCGGATAGGCCGAGGCGATCTGCCCCATGCCGAGGGCGAAGACGAGGGAGATCGCGCAGCCGATCGGCCAGCCGATGCCGATCGCCCCGCCGCCGACGCCGCTGATCGCCTGGCCGAGCGAATTGATGCCGCCGGAGAGAATGCAGATGATGGAAAAGGAAATGGCGAAATTCGAGAAGCCGCTCATCCGCCGCAGCAGCTCCTGGGCATAGCCCATGCCGTGCAGAACCTTCACGTCGTCGGAGACGTCTTGCGCGCCGCCGGCCTGACGGTGACCGTCGTGGGACATGATATGCACCCCCTGATGTCGATTTTGATGTGCTTCTTGGGCCGCCCCCTCAGTACGGCGGAAATGGGCACGATCCCACATCGATCGGTCCATATCTGGTAGAAACTGTCTCACCGAACCACAACTTCGGCAAGAGCATTGCGGAAATGACAGTCGTGTGACAGCTGTCATCGTTGCCTCTCTTGCCGCCGCTTCGCCCGGCGTGCTCAGAATGCCGCGACAAGATCCGCACGGGCCGGACGGAAGGCCCGGCGGGCAACAGGGAAACGGGAGAATTCGGCATATCATGGCGCAACCGACCCGGGCTGCGGCCCTTTCGACCAGGGCTCCCTTCACCAAAGCCGACGCCCGCAAGCTGGTCGAAGAGAGCGACTACAGCCACGTCAAGGTCGCGCTGACCGATGTCGACGGCATCCTGCGCGGCAAATACATCTCGCGGGAGAAGTTCTTTTCGGCGCTGGAGAAGGGCTTCGCCTTCTGCGACGTGATCGTCGGCTGGGACAACAACGACCAGCTCTACGACAACACCCGCTACACCGGCTGGCACACCGCCTATCCCGACGCGCCGGTGCGCATCCTGCCCGAGACGATGCGCCGCCTGCCCTTCGAGAACGACCTGCCGTTCTTCCTGTGCGAGCTGGCCGACCAGGCCGAGGCGGTGTGCCCGCGCGCCCTGCTGCGCCGCATGCTGGACAAGGCTGAGGGCATGGGCTTCAGCCTGAAGGCGGCGTTCGAATATGAGTTCTTCATGTTCGACGAGACGCCGCATTCGGTGCGCGAGAAGAACTATCGCAACCTGACCACCCTGACGCCGGGCTTCTTCGGCTATTCCGTGCTGCGCAACTCGGTGTGGTCGGATCTGTACCACGAGCTGTTGGGCACGATGCAGGCGCTGGATTGCGAGATCGAGGGGCTGCACACCGAGACCGGCCCGGGCGTGCTGGAGGCGGCGATCGCGGTCGATGACGGCTTGGCCGCCGCCGACAAGGCGACGTTGTTCAAGACCTTCACCAAGGTGATCGCCCAGCGCAACAACCTGATGGCCACCTTCATGTCGAAGTGGTCGAACGACTGGCCGGGGCAGAGCGGCCATATCCACATGTCGCTGCTGGATCCCAAGGGCAAGGCGGTGTTCCACGACCCGAAGGACCCGCATGAGATGAGCGCGACCATGCGCCATTTCGTGGCCGGCCAGGTGGCGCTGCTGCCGGAATTCCTGGCCATGGTGGCGCAGACGGTGAACGCCTATTCCCGACTGATCCCGGGCTATTGGGCGCCGACCTCGTCGACCTGGGCGGTGGAGAACCGCACCACCGCGCTGCGCGTCATCAAGGGCGGGCCGAAGAGCCAGCGGGTCGAGTTCCGCATCGCCGCCGCCGACGCCAACCCATACATCATCCTGGCCGCGGCGCTGGGCGCCGGGCTGTGGGGCATCGAGAACAAGCTGGAGCTGGGCGCGCCGGTGACGGGCAACGCCTATGCCAAGACCTTCCCGCGCAAGACCGATCTGCCGCGCACGCTGTGGGATGCGTCGCAGCGGCTGAAGACCTCGAAACCCGCGCGCAGCCTGTTCGGCGACGACTGGGTCGACCACTACGCCGCCACCCGCGAATGGGAGGAGCGCGAATTCCGCAAGCACATCACCGATTGGGAACTGGCACGGTACTTCGAGATCATCTGAGCCCAACCGTCATTGCGAGCGCAGCGAAGCAATCCAGGGCCACGACGAGCGGCCGCATGGATTGCTTCGTCGGCTTCGCCTCCTCGCAATGACGGCGAAGGGCCGGCCCCGTCACGAAGGAACCACCCATGGATCTCGGCCTGAGCGGAAAGACGGTGCTGGTCACCGGCGGATCGAAGGGCATCGGCCTGGCCTGTGCCCGCGCCTTCCTGGCAGAGGGAGCACGGGTCGCCATCACCTCACGGAGCCAGGCCAATCTCGACCGTGCCGCGGCGGACCTGCCCGGCGTGTTCGCCATCGCCGCCGACCTGACCGACGATGCCGCGGCACTGCGGGTGGTCGATGCGGTCGGGCGCGAACTCGGGCCGATCGACGTGCTGGTCAATTCCGCCGGCGCCGCCAAGCGGACCCCGGCCGAGGAGTTGACGCCAGCGGCGTGGCGGGCCGCGCTGGACGCCAAGTTCTTCTCCTACATCAACGTCATCGACCCCGTGGTGAAGCGCATGGCCGCGCGGGCATCCGGCGTGATCGTCAACATCATCGGCAATGGCGGCAAGGTGGCGTCGCCGGTCCACATCGCTGGCGGCGCGGCCAATGCCGCGCTGATGCTGGCCACGGCCGGCCTGGCCACCGCCTATGCGGCGCAGGGCGTGCGCGTGGTCGGCCTCAACCCCGGCCTGACCGAGACCGAACGGGTGGCCGAGGGGCTGCAGGCCGAGACGCGGCTGCACGGCATCTCGCTGGACGAGGCGCGACAGCGCGCCGTCTCCCGCATCCCGCTCGGCCGCCCGGCCCAGCCGGAGGAGATCGCCGACGCCGTGCTGTTCCTGGCCTCGGCCAGGGCCGGCTACATCACCGGCGTGAACATCACCATGGATGGGGCACAGTCTCCGGTTGTGGTCTGATGAGCCGTGCGGCGCAGACACCCGGCCCGGGGGTTTCCATCCCGGGCCTCGGCCTGCTGGTCGCCACCGGCCTGATGTGGGGCCTGAACTGGCCCTTCGTGAAGTTCCTGCTGACCGAGCTGCCGCCGTTTTCGATCCGTGCCGCCAGCGGCCTGATCGGCACCGCGATCGTGGTGGCGATCGCCCTGGCGCGCCGCGAATCCCTGCGGCCGCCGCGTGGGCAATGGGGCCGGCTGTGCCTGGCCGCCAGCCTGAACGTCACCGCCTGGATGGCGTTGACCACGCTGTCGCTGCTGTGGCTGCGCGCGTCGGAGACGACGATCCTGGCCTACACCCTGCCGATCTGGTCGGCACTGCTGGCCTGGCCGCTGCTGGGCGAACGGCCGACCGCCGCCCGCGGCCTGGGCCTGCTGCTCGGGCTGGCCGGCGTCGGCCTGCTGGTGGCGCACGGCGCGCCCGACGGCGTCGACCCCTGGGCCAAGCTTCCCGGCGTGGCCCTGGCCCTGGCCGCAGCGATGCTGTTCGCGCTGGGCACCGTTCTGGCCAAGCGCACGCCGGTGACCATGCCGCCGGCCGCCCTGGTGGCGTGGCAGACCGGCCTCGGCATGCTGCCGCTCGTCCTGCTCTGGCTGGTGTTCGAGACGCCCGATTTCACCGCACTGGACACGCGGAGCTGGCTGGCCCTGGCCTATGGCGGCGGCCTCGCCTTCGGCCTGGCCTATATCACCTGGTTCGCGGCGCTGCGCCGCCTGCCGGCCTCGGTCGCCACGATCGGGTCGCTGCTGGCGCCGGTGGTCGGGGTGCTGGCCTCGGCCCTGATGCTGGGCGACCCGCTCGGCCTGCGCGAGATCGGCGCCCTGGCCCTGACCCTCTCGGGCGTGGCCCTGGCCACCTTCGCCCGCTGAGAGACTATGGCACCGCTCGTTTCGCACTCATGGCCAGCAGCCCCGCGGCCAGCATCGCCAGGCGGCACACCGTCGCAATGCCCAGGCCGCCGACATCGTCTTCGGGCACGAATTCAACGATGTTGAAGCCGATGATCGGCGCGCGGGCGGCGACGCCGACCAGCAGATCGACGGCATCGCCGTAGCCCAGGCCACCCGGGGCGCGGCCAGCGACACCAGGCACAACCGCCGGGTCGAACGCATCGACGTCGAAGCAGACGACCACCGGGCGGCCGGCCGGCACGCAGTCGATGGCGTGGCCGATGCCCCGCGCCCGCAGCGTTCGCATGTCGATCAGTTGCGCCCCGAAGGCCCGCGCATCGGCCACGTCGGAGGCGCGTGCGCTGCCCTGGCCGCGGGCGCCGACCTGTACGATCGACCGGACGCCCGCCAGCTCCGAGGTCCGCCGCATCGTGCTCGACAGGCCGAAGCGCTCGCCCTGCACCTCGTCGCGCCAGTCGATATGCGCATCGACCTGCAGGATGGTGATCTCGCCCTGCGCCGCGAACGCCCGCAGAGCCGGGATCTGGACGCTGTCGTCGCCACCGAGCAGCAGGGGCGCGGCACCGCGGCCCAGCAGCGTCGCCTAGGCGGTCTCGATCCTCTCGCGATTGGCAGCAAAGTCCGCCGCACCGAAGGCGATGTCGCCGCAATCCACCATCGGCGTGCCGGGCGGCAGCAGCGGTGCGCCGAGATCGAAATCATAATGCGAGCGGCCGGCGTCATGGCCCGCGCTCGCCGCCCGGATCGCCGCCGGTGCCGCCGCGCAATGGAAGCGTTCCGAGCGATAGGGCGTCGCGCCGGGAATGCCGATCACCGCAACGGCGCCGCGCGGCACGGCATCGATGGCAGCGGCATCGCAGCCGAGGAACGTGCCGGCCATCGGTGGGGAAACAGGCATGTCGGGTGACCTCGGCTTGGATCTGGGGCAAGAACAGTATGCTGAGACGGCCGGCACCCCGGCAAGCCGGGAGTGGGTCGGCCGAGGGAGGGATCCATGGTCGAAGCATCCTGCCATTGCGGCGCCGTCCGCTTCGAGATCGACTCGGCCCCGGCCGAGGTCACCGACTGCAACTGCTCGATCTGCCGGCGCTACGGCGTGCTGTGGGCCTATTATGCGCCGAAGCAGGTCCGCCGAACGGCGCCGGGCGCGACCGACATCTACATGTGGGACGACCGGTCTCTCGAATTCCACCGCTGCGCCGTGTGCGGCTGCGTCACACATTGGTCCCCGGTCAACCCGGCACGGGACAAGATGGGGATCAACGCCCGGCTGCTCGACCTGAACGTCCTGGCCCGCGCCCGGGTGCGCCGCCTCGACGGCGCGGGGACCGAGCGGTATGTCGATGAGTGAGGTGCCCCATCTCCGGACAGTAGAACGGGTCGAGGTGCAGGGATGGTGCCCGGGCACGCCTCAAACCCGTAAGCGCGCCCGTATCGCATGATCAGAGCAAGAAGTCCCCAGCCACCAGGGCTGTCGCCGATTGCACGACGATCGCCATGTCCGCGGCCTTGTCGCCGTCGATGTCGGCCAGGACGGTGTAGACTCCGCCGCCGCCCTGCACGATCACCTCGTGACCTGAGCCGGAGAACACACCGCCGTCGGTGAAGGTGAAGGCGGTGTTGCCATTGCCGGCATTGCCGTCAGCGTCGATCGCCCAGAGATTGATGCGGTCGGCTTCGCTGTGAGCGAAGTCGGTGATCGTATCGCGGCCTGTCGCTGCGACCGTGCTGTCCGTCACATCGCGATACATGAAGATATCGGCCCCGGCTCCTCCTCTGAGCCTGTCGGCTCCGGTGTTGCCCAGAAGGCTGTTCGCGGCGGCATCCCCGATCAGCGTGTCGGCATGGACAGAACCGTAGACGTTCTCGATATCCTGATAGGTGTCGCCTCTGGCATCATCTCGGGGATCGCTACCGGCACCGAATCCTGCCGCCAGGCTGACGGTCACACCAATATAACTCGTGTGATAGTAAACCCAGTCAATTCCAGGACCACCAATTATAGTGTCTGCACCTTGGCCACCGACCAGACGATCGTTCCCCGCATCTCCGCGAAGAGTATCGCTATCATTCACACCATACAGCGCATCGTCGCCATCCCCGCCGATCAGCGTGTCATTGCCGTAATATCCATCGAGTACATCGTTGCCGGCCTGCCCGGAGAGCACGTTCGCCGCCAAAGAACCGGTCAGAACATCGTTGACGCTCGTGCCGCTGATATTCTCGACATCGACTCCGATGATGTCGCCCTCGGCATCCCCGCCCACGCCGATGCCACCGATGGTCACGGTGACGCTCGCATCCGGGATCATGCCCACACCGGTACCACCGTCATTCCCTCCATAGGTGACGGTGTCGTTTCCCTCTCCTCCGCTCAACGAACTCGGGTTTATACCGCCATGCAGCACATCGTTCCCACCAAGGCCGATCAGAATATCCCCGCCGCCATGTCCATCTAAAAAATTATCTGAACTCGACCCGGTAATGACATCCGGGAAGAGCGTTCCAATGACATTTTCAACATCTAAGCCGATCATAGCACCAGTGCTACCGGAGCCGCCGATCGTGATGATGGTGCCGTCTCCGCCATATCGATTATAATAGTCGACAGTATCGATGCCGTCGCCGCCAATCACGGTATCATGGACGGGGGAAAGATAGATCAAATCGTTTCCCAAACCGCCATTCAGTACATTCGTTCCAGCTCCGCCGCCGGCCTCAAATTCACTGCCGATCGAATCGTCGCCATCTCCGCCATTGATTATGTCATCGCCATTGCCGCCGAAGGACGTATCGTTGCCGTCACCGCCGTTCAGTGTGTCGTTGCCGTCCTGTCCATAGAGATTATCGTTTCCTCCCAGTCCGTTGATCGTATCGTCCGCCCCCGTTCCAAAAAGACTACTGTCGTTGTTGTCGCCATTGATGATGGCCATGACGCCCTCCCCGTTCGGATTGTGTGTTGCGAGACCCGCCCCCTAATTCGGCCGATATTCAGGCCGCAATTATTTTACCACCACGACCCGTTTCAATAAGTTTCTTGCATAGTTGATAAATATTTTTTATCCCGAATGCTGTTGTCAAAAGAAGAATTAAATCGAGCCCTTGAATCAGCCCGAGATGACTATGAGAAAAAACGCCTATCGGAGACTTAAGGCGTTTATCATGCTCTTCTTGTGAGAATCTGCAAGCGGCGACGGCTTGAGCACACATCACTTTGATGGCAGCCGCCAGATCCGCCTTCCGTTTGCCACCAGTGTCTGGAGGCGGCACGAGACGGCCTGCAGTGGCTGACCACCGCCAGCGCCGTCATCCTGGATACTGAACTGCCCTATCCCCTCACCCGCTCCATCACCGGATCATAGAGCGGGTCGAGGTGCAGGGTGCAGGGCACGCGTTCGGCTGCGACCTCCAGCTCGTAACTACCGGCCCCGACTGCCGCCAGATCCAGCCCGGCGGGGTCCCTGACATAGCCGAGGCCGATCGGCTTGCCGATGGTGTGGCCGAAGCCACCGCTGGACAGCCAGCCGGCGGACTTGCCGTCGCGCAAGATGGTCTCGCGGCCCAGCAGCACCACCGAAGGATCATCGACCGTGAAGGTGGCGAGGATCTTGCGTGGATTCTGACCGCGCTGCGCCTCCAGCGCCTCGCGGCCCAGGAACGGGATCGCGGTCTTCAGCTTCACCGCCCAGCCCAGCCCGGCCTCCCGCGGCGTGTGGTCCGGCCCGATATCGCTGCCCCAAGCGCGGTAGCCCTTCTCCAGCCGCAGCGTCTCGATCGCGCGGTAGCCGGCATTGGCGATGCCGAACTCGGCCCCGGCCGCCATGACGGCCTCATAGACCCCGACGGCGAATTCGGTCGGGATGTGCAACTCCCAACCCAGCTCGCCGACATAGGTGATGCGCAGTGCGATCACCGGGGCGCCGGCGATCGCCAGCTGTCGCACCCGGCCGAACGGGAAGCCGGCGTTGGAGACGTCGTCGCGGGTCAGTTTCTGCAGCACCGCGCGGGATTTCGGCCCCATCAGGCTGAGCACGGCGTAAGCCGAGGTGACGTCGACCAGATGCACGTCGGCGCCCGCCGGGATATTCCGGCTGATCCAGTCGAAATCATGGGTGGCAAAGCCGGTGCCGGTGGTGATGTGGAACCGGTCCTGGGCCAGCCGGGCGACGGTGAGGTCGCATTCGATACCGCCCTTGGCGTTCAGCATCTGGGTGTAGGTCAGCGTGCCCGGCGGCCGCGACACATCGTTGGCGCAGATCCATGACAGCGCCTGTTCCGCATCCCGCCCGACCACCAGGAACTTGGCGAAGGAGGACTGGTCGAACACCGTCACCGCCTCGCGCGTCGCCCGGTGCTCGCGCCCCACCGCGTCGAACCAGTTCGGGCGGCCGAAGGTCGGGATTTCCGCCGGCGTCTCGCCCGCCGCGGCGAACCAGTTCGGCCGCTCCCAGCCCAGCTTCTCGCCGAAGCAGGCGCCTTGCGCTTTCAGCCGGTCGTAGAGCGGCGACCGGCGCAGCGGCCGGGCGCTAGCATGCTCCTCGTTCGGCCAGGCCATGGCGTAATGCTTGCCGTAGGATTCCAGCGTCCGCTTGCGCACCCAGTCGACATCGGCCTGGGCCCGGCCGAAGCGACGGATGTCGACCGGCCACAGGTCGTAGGGCGGCTGGCCGCCGACGATCCATTCCGCCAGCGCCTTGCCGGCGCCGCCGCCGGAGGCGATGCCGACGGCGTTGAAGCCGGCGCCGACATAGAAGCCGCGCAGCTCCGGCGCCTCGCCCAGGATGAAGTTGCCGTCGGGCGTGAAGCTTTCCGGCCCGGCGATCAGCTCCTTGATCCCGGCCGTCTCCAGCGCTGGCACCCGGCCCATCGCCAGTTCGACGATCTGCTGGAAATGGTCCCAGTTCGGCTGCAGCAGCTGGAAGTTGAAGCCTTCGGGGATGCCGTCGCCCGCCCAAGCGATCGGGTTCGGCTCATAGCCGCCCATGACGAGGCCGCCGACCTCCTCCTTCCAATAGGTCAGCCGGTCGGGGTCGCGCAGGGTCGGCAGGGTGCGCGGCACGCCCGGGATCGCCTCGGTCACCATGTACTGGTGCTCGACCGACACCAGCGGCACGTTGACCCCGACCATCCGCCCGAGGTCGCGTGCCCATTGCCCGGCGCTGTTCACCGCCACCTCGCAGGCGATGCGGCCGCGGCTGGTCAGCACCGCCGACACCCTGCCGTCCCTGGTCTCGATGCCGGTGACGTCGGTGTCCTCACAGATCGTAACCCCGCCCATGCGGGCGCCCTTGGCCAGGGACTGGGTGATGTCGGACGGGTTGGCCTGGCCATCGGTCGGAAGGAAGGCGGCGCCGACCACGTCCTCGACCTGCATCAGCGGCCACAGATCCTGCGCTTCCTTGGCGGACAGCAGGTGCATCTCCAGCCCGAAGCTCTTCGCCGTGGTCGCCTGACGCTTCAGTTCGGTCCAGCGCGCCTCGGTGCAGGCCAGGCGCAGGCCGCCATTCATCTTCCAGCCGGTGGCCAGGCCGGTCTCGCGCTCCAGTTCGGTGTACAGCCGCACCGAATGGCCCAGCAACTGGGTGATGTTGGCATTGGAGCGCAGCTGGCCGACCAAGCCCGCGGCATGGAAGGTGGAGCCGGAGGTCAGCTTGTGCCGCTCGATCACCACGGTGTCGGCCCAGCCCAGCTTGGCCAGATGATAGGCGGTCGAGGTGCCGACGATGCCGCCGCCGATGACCACAGCGCGCGCCTGGGTGGGAAATTCGCTCATCTCGGCACTCACATTCTCTGGAAGTCGTCCCAGGCGGCTTCGAAGCGCCTGAGATAATCCTGGGCATAGGCGGCATAGTCGAAATCGAGCGTCGAATGGATCTCCGACACCATGCCCCACAGCACCTCGCGCAGCGCCGCGGCCGCCTTCATCGCGGCATAGCGCCGGCGCAGCTCGGCCGAGGCCGGGGCGCCGAAATACGCATCCAGCAACGTCGCCTCCTCCGCCGCCGAGAAGCCGTTGTTCGAGGCCAGGCCGCCGAGGTCGAACAGCGGGCTGTTAAAGCCGGCATAGTCCCAGTCCACCAGCCACAGCCGCTGACCGTCATCGATGAAATTGGCGGCCAGCAGATCGTTGTGGCCGAACACCAGATCGACCGGGCCGACCGCCGCCTCCAGCCGCGCCGCGCGGTCCAGCAGCATCGCCAACTCGCCATCCGGCCGCCGCCCGGAAAGCACGTGGCCGTAATCGCGCAGCACGTGGAACACCCAGAACACCATGGCCGGGCCGCGCAGATGGGACGGCATCTCGCGATGCACCCGGCGCACCAGCTCGATCACGCGCGGCGCCTGCTGTCGCACCCGCTCGGGCCCCAGCGTCTCGCCGTCGATGAAGCGGGTGACCATGACGCCGGGTTCGGCATGGATCACGGCGGGCGAAATGCCGGCCGCGGCCGCGGCGCGGCTGGCCGCCAATTCGTTGAAGCGCAGGATGTGATGGTGCGGGATGTCGTCGCCCAGCCGCACGACATGGCGCCCGGCGGCATCGTCCACCCGGTAGTTGCGGTTGGTCAGGCCGCCGGCCAGGGGCGCGATGGTGATGCGCCCGCGCCAGCACCCCAGCCCGGCGATGATATCAGATGGGTCCGACATCCTCGTCCCTCCCCGCCCGGCGTCCTGCCCGGTCCACCGACGGATAAGGCTGGGGAGGGCCAGCGTCAATCACGATCCGCGACAAAGCCACACGGAACCAAATCGATCTGTGGCCTTTCGTTGCAATGCATCCCGAGACCGTGGCGATCAGGCGGAATCTTGCGGCCGGATGCGATCGAAGCTGGACATGATGCCCGGGGCCGCCGCTATGCTGTGGCAACTATGGGACCAAGGGAACGCCGCAACGCCGATGTTGTCCAACCGATGGCAGGGCGAGATCCTGCAGGCCGTGCGCGAGGCCGGCAGCTGCAGCATCACCGATCTGGCCGGCCGCTTCGACGTGTCGACCGAGACCGTTCGGCGCAGCGTCAAGCCGCTGATCGAGTCGGGCGCCCTGGTCCGCTTCCATGGCGGCGTGATGCTGCCCGATGGGGCGGAGGAGCCGCCGTTCCAGCGCCGGATGCAGCGCAACCGCGAGGCCAAGCAGGCGGTGGCCGCGCTGATCGCCGCCCGGATCGGCGACGGCGACCCCATCATCCTCGACAACGGCACAACCTCCGCCTACGTCGCACAGGCGCTGGCGCATCACTCCCGGCTGGTGGTCGTGACCAATTCGGCGGAGATCGCCTGCCAGTTGGCGCCGCGCAACGACAACCGCGTCTTCCTGGCTGGCGGCGAGGTCAATGGCGACGATATTGCCGCCTTCGGACCCTCCGCCATCGCCTTCGTCCGCCAGTTCCAGGTGCGCTACGCCGTGCTGTCGGTCGGCGGCATCAACGGCCGCGGCGAGCTGGTCGATTTCCACCTGTTCGAGGCCGAATTCTCGCATGCCGCCATGGCCCAGGCGGCCGAGACCTGGGTGATCGCCGACCACACCAAATTCGGCCGCGAGGCGCCGGTGAAGGTGTGCAACCTGACCGATAT
>NZ_JBYRFX010000660.1:0-1904 GCF_057815775.1 Inquilinus sp. | reverse complement strand
ACGACCACGCCGTTCTCGTCGAACGGCACCTGGCCGGAGACGTAGACGAAATCGCCGGCCCGCACCGCCTTGGAGAAGGGCAGCTTCTGCCCGCCGGCACCGGTGACGGTGGTTCCGAAATGCTCACGCTTGCTCATGGATAGTCCCTGTCGTTTGACGGCGCCGAGGGCAAGGCCCCGCACCAGATAGCGCTGCAGCCGGGCTGAGCGCGACCGCGAATTCGACTCGTCTTCATCATCGGCCGCCCCCTATCCGAAGCTGAGGTGGAGGCCGCCGCTCATCTCGATCCAGATGAGCAGGCCGGCCACCAGCAGGATGCAGAGCCCGACGATCGTGGCTGTGACGACGCCGAACACCTTCAGGCCGCCGAGGATCGTGGTTTTCAGGCCCTGCCGCTCAGGCATCGCGTTCGCCCCTCATGGCCATGGATGTAACTCTCTTACATCTCCGGCTAGGACGCAAATCGGAACCGGCAATGGCAATCACCCTCTTCCATTATTCAGCAATAGCGCCCGGATTTCAGTCGGAAGACGCTGTGCAACGCCCTACCACCCCATGCTGCAATGCACGCGGACGAGACCTATCTTGTAAGTTTCAAACAGTGCGATACGATCGCGCTCCACACCCCTCGCCGCCTTCGCCGGAAAGACCCTGAGATGACCAGCTTCGCCGACCAGACCGTCCTCGTCACCGGCGCGCTGGGCGGCATCGGCGGCGCCATCGTCGACCATTTCGCCAAGGCCGGGGCGACACTGATCCTGTCCGACCGCGACGCCGCCGCGCTGGCGGCCCGGGTCGTGGCGCTGAAGAACAACGGCACCCGGGCCGCGGCGGCGGCGGTCGATCTGCGCGATGCCGGCCGGACCCGGGCGGCGATCGAGGCCGCGGCGGCCGAAACCGGCCCGGTCGACATCGTGGTCAACAATGCCGGCGGCGGCGACCGCGGCACCCTGGCCTCGACCACGGTGGAAAGCTGGCATTCCGACATCGAGCTGAACCTGAACGGCGCCTATCACGTCACCGCGGCCGTGATCGACGGCATGAAGGCGCGGCGCCGCGGCGGCATCGTCAACATCAGCAGCGTCAACGCCCTGCTGACGCTGGGCCACCCGGCCTACAGCGCGGCCAAGGCTGGGCTGATCAGCTACACCCGCGCGCTGGCGGTGGAATATGGCCCCTACGGCATCCGTGCCAACGTCATCTGCCCCGGCACCGTGCGCACGCCGATCTGGCAGGCACGGATCGACAAGAAGCCGGAGATCTTCGACTCCCTGCGCAAATGGTATCCGCTGGAGCGGGTGGCCGAACCGTCCGACATCGCCAAGGCCGTGGCCTTCCTGGCCTCGGACGAGCTGGCCGGCTTCATCACCGGGGCGATGCTGCCGGTCGATGGCGGCCTGACCGCCGGCAACCGGGTGATGGCGGGCGAGCTGACGCTGGAAGACTTCTGATGGCGACGGCGGCCCGAATCCGGGGATCGAGGCCTTTCCCTTTGCTGTCATTGCCGGGCTTGACCGGCAATCCAGAGACTGCCGACAACTTCTGGATGCCCGGATCAATCCTCGGATCAGGTCCGAGGACGAGCATGACAAAGAAATATTAGACAAAACAGGTCTTTACGAACGAAAGACGAATTGATGTTCACCCCCTCCATCCTCGCCCTCGACCCGATTCTCGATGCGCCGATCGACGGTGCCAGCAAGGGGTTGCCGCCGGGGTTGCAGCCGATCCCGTTCCGCGCCATTGGCGACCAGGGCTGGAATGCGCTGGCCGGCGACCTGCCCTTCCCGCAGGCGGTGCTGAAGCGGTCGGTGATCGAGCGCAACGCCCGCTGGATGCGCGACATCCTGGCCGAGACCGGCGTCGCCCTGGCGCCGCACGGCAAGACGACGATGAGCCCGCAG
>NZ_JBYRFX010000659.1:0-2836 GCF_057815775.1 Inquilinus sp. | reverse complement strand
CGTAAAGATGAACATGCGCCTCGACTTCGAGGGCGTGCCCGATTCGCAGCGCACACTGCGTCGCGAGGACATCCTCTCGGTGGTCAAGGTGCTGCACGGCCTGAAGGACGGCCGCGGCGAGATCGACGACATCGATCACCTCGGCAACCGTCGCGTCCGCTCGGTCGGCGAGCTGATGGAGAACCAGTACCGCGTCGGCCTGCTGCGCATGGAGCGGGCGATCCGCGAGCGCATGTCCTCGGTCGACATCGACACGATCATGCCGCACGACCTGATCAACGCGAAGCCGGCGGCGGCGGCGGTGCGCGAGTTCTTCGGCTCGTCGCAGCTCAGCCAGTTCATGGACCAGACCAACCCGCTGTCCGAGATCACGCACAAGCGTCGTCTCTCGGCCCTCGGGCCCGGCGGTCTGACCCGTGAGCGGGCCGGCTTCGAAGTGCGCGACGTGCATCCGACCCACTACGGCCGGATCTGCCCGATCGAGACACCGGAAGGCCCGAACATCGGCCTGATCAACTCGCTGGCGACCTATGCCCGGGTGAACAAGTACGGCTTCATCGAGAGCCCCTACCGCAAGATGGCGGACGGCCGCGTCACCGACGAGGTCATCTACCTCTCGGCGATGGAGGAAAGCCGCTACACCATCGCCCAGGCGAATGCCGAGCTGGACGGGGAAGGGCGCTTCGTCGGCGACCTCGTCTCGTGCCGGCAGGGCGGCGACTACATCATGTCGAAGCCGGAATCGATCGACCTGGTGGACGTGTCGCCGAAGCAGATCGTCTCGGTGGCCGCGGCGCTGATCCCGTTCCTCGAGAACGACGACGCCAACCGCGCGCTGATGGGCTCGAACATGCAGCGTCAGGCCGTGCCGCTGGTGCGCGCCGATGCGCCGCTGGTCGGCACCGGCATGGAAGGCACGGTCGCCCGTGACTCCGGTGTGACCATCGTCGCCCGCCGGGCCGGCATCGTCGACACGGTCGACGCCACCCGCGTCGTCGTGCGGGTGACCGACACTGAAGGCGCCAGCTCGACGGTCGACATCTACAACCTGCTGAAGTTTCAGCGTTCGAACCAGAGCACCTGCATCACCCAGCGTCCGCTGGTGAAGGTCGGTGACCGCGTGGTCAAGGGCGACATCATCGCCGACGGCCCGTCGACCGAGCTGGGCGAGCTCGCGCTCGGCCGCAACGTGCTCGTCGCGTTCATGCCCTGGAATGGCTACAACTTCGAGGACTCGATCCTCATCTCCGAGCGCATCGTCAAGGACGACGTCTTCACCTCGATCCACATCGAGGAGTTCGAGGTGATGGCGCGCGACACCAAGCTCGGCCAGGAAGAAATCACCCGCGACATCCCGAATGTCGGTGAAGAGGCGCTGCGCCACCTCGACGAGGCGGGCATCGTCTACATCGGCGCCGAGGTGAAGCCGGGCGACATCCTGGTCGGCAAGGTCACGCCGAAGGGCGAAAGCCCGATGACGCCGGAAGAGAAGCTGCTGCGCGCCATCTTCGGCGAGAAGGCGTCCGACGTCCGCGACACCTCGCTGCGCCTGCCGCCGGGTGTCACCGGCACGATCGTCGAGGTGCGGGTGTTCTCGCGCCGCGGCGTCGACAAGGACGAGCGTGCGCTGGCGATCGAGCGGGCCGAGATCGAGCGGCTGGCCAAGGACCGCGACAGCGAGCGCGCGATCCTGGAGCGCAGCTTCTTCGCCCGGCTGAAGGAACTGCTGCTCGGGCAGACCTCGGTCTCCGGTCCGAAGGGCTTCGCGGCCGGCGGCGAGATCACAGATGTGCAGCTGAAGGACTTCAGCCGCGGCCAGTGGCGCCAGGTCACCATCGCCGATGAGGCGCGGATGTCCGATATCGAGGGCATGGGCCGTCACTTCGACGACCAGGTGAAGGCGCTCGAGGCGCGGTTCGACAACAAGGTCGAAAAGCTGCAGCGCGGCGACGAACTGCCCCCGGGCGTGATGAAGATGGTCAAGATCTTCGTCGCGGTGAAGCGCAAGCTGCAGCCCGGCGACAAGATGGCCGGCCGTCACGGCAACAAGGGCGTCGTGTCCAAGATCATGCCGATCGAGGACATGCCGTACCTGGAGGACGGCACCCATGTCGACCTCGTGCTGAACCCGCTCGGCGTGCCCAGCCGCATGAATGTCGGCCAGATCCTGGAAACCCATCTCGGTTGGGCTGCGGCCGGCATCGGCCGCCAGATCGGCGAGATCGTCGACCAGTACCAGGCCACGGTGCGGCGCGGCGAGGACACCGCCAAGGTAATCACGGCGCTGCACACCAAGCTCGAGGACGTCTATGCCGGCGGTGGCCAGTATGACGAAGACATCAAGGGCATGTCGGTCGACGAAGTGATCGAGATGTCCGGCAATCTCCGCAAGGGCGTGCCGATGGCCACGCCGGTGTTCGACGGCGCCCGCGAGGACGACATCGTGCATATGCTGGAGAAGGCGGGTCTTGCCTCCTCGGGCCAGGTGACGCTCAGCGATGGCCGTACCGGCGAGCAGTTCGCCCGCAAGGTGACCGTCGGCTACATCTACATGCTGAAGCTGCATCATCTGGTGGACGACAAGATCCACGCCCGCTCGATCGGCCCGTACAGCCTGGTCACCCAGCAGCCGCTGGGCGGCAAGGCCCAGTTCGGCGGACAGCGCTTCGGTGAAATGGAAGTCTGGGCGCTGGAAGCCTACGGTGCGGCCTACACGCTGCAGGAGATGCTGACGGTGAAGTCGGACGACGTGTCCGGCCGCACCAAGGTCTACGAGGCGATCGTCCGTGGCGACGACAACTTCGAGGCCGGCATCCCGGAATCCTTCAACGTTCTG
>NZ_JBYRFX010000658.1:0-7566 GCF_057815775.1 Inquilinus sp. | reverse complement strand
ATGATCCTCTGCAAGGGAAAGAATGCAATTATCGTTGAGTACGCGCTCCGAGACGCGTCGAAACCCATGGGCGTCGCCGAGTACCGAGTGTCCCTGCCTCCGCAACTCGAAGCCGCCCTTCCCACGCCCAAGGATCTCGAGCGGGAGTTCCCGCAATGGGAGGTCGTCCAGATGCGGATCGATATCGAGCGCGCCGTAGTGGACTTGGCGAGAGCTCGAGGAATGCAAGGCGAGGCGCTCAGCCTACGCCAGGTGCTCGATTGGAATCGCGAAAATGGAGGCCTCCCCAAGACGAATGGCGACCTCGATGCCGCCCTGAACACGATGTACGCGACCGGCCACGGTGCCGACATGGAGGGCGACAAACTTAAGCGTGCTCTCGCCATAGGCACTGAGTTTCTCGATGCCATCCGAGCGACTCGGTCATACATCAAGATATCCGAAGACGCGTCCTGAACTCGCAGAGCCGGGCAATCCCACGCATACATCCCATCATGACGGTGATGTCGGGTTGTCCCCTTAGCCGTCATCGAGAGGCTGACTAGGCCGCTCCGAACCGGACATCGCCCGTCGCCGCGGTGAATCCCAAAACCGGACGTCAGACCGATGGCCGGTTGGTCCCCTTTGCGGACTACGGAGGCTGCCTGAGTTGCTCCGGAGCGGACATCGGCGCCGGCCGAGCTGGCCCTGAAACCGGACCTTTTTACTCACGAGATAGTTTGGCCTCGCTTGGCCGACCATGGTCGGGCTTCAAACCTCCTTCGGACGAAACACTTCCTCGAATGGAAGTTTGCCTGCCATGCGGACTTCCGCGAATTGCATGCCGCATCGGAGCCGATGTCGAAGCAGCTTTCCGATGAGCGGCATCCGGGGCGATGCCATTCCAATCGGGGGGCATACTCGATCAGGGCAACACCACGCGTTGGAGAACGAGCCCACATCAAATCCAATCAAATCAAATTATATTGTATTTTATTTAATTCCGACATATGTCTCTCACACCCCTTCGGCGTGAGAGCCCAGATGAAGATCATCGGTTCTGTGGAAGCATCCTGGCTCTATGGCACGCAGGCGGACGACGAGATCGTCGCCTTTGGTGGTAACGATCACCTTTATGGCGATCTTGGCAACGATCGCATCTATGCCGGCGCCGGAAATGACGACCTCTATGGTGGGGCCGGAAACGATAGCCTGTATGGAGATGCCGGAAACGATCGCCTGTTCGGCGATATTGGCAATGACGTGCTCGATGGCGGCTCCGGCCAGGACCTGCTGTATGGCGGACTGGGCGATGACATCGGCTATGGCGGCGCAGGCGCCGACATGCTGTACGGCGATGCCGGCAACGACCAGCTCCATGGCGGCAGCGAAGCCGACCAGCTCAGCGGCGGTGTCGGGAACGACCAGCTATTCGGAGATGACGGCGATGACCGCCTCTTCGGCGAGAGCGGCGCCGACCAGCTGCATGGCGGTTCGGGCGCGGATATGCTGTATGGCGGCGGCGACAATGACGTGCTGTATGGCGATTGGGGGCGTGACCAGCTCTTCGGCGATGACGGCAACGACGTGATCTATGGCGGCGGCGACGCCGACCAGATTTTCGGCGGCACCGGCGCCGATGTGCTGTCGGGCGATGATGGTGACGACCGCGTGTTCGGTGAAGCCGGGGATGATCGCCTGTCGGGCGGCGCCGGAAATGACGAACTCCATGGCGGTGTCGAGAATGACCGGCTCGACGGCGGCACCGGTGCCGACACGCTCTATGGCGAAGCCGGCAACGACCAGCTTCTCGGCGGCGTCGGGGCCGACCATCTCTATGGCGGCACGGGAAATGACGTGATCGACGGCGGCGCAGGCGACGATGTCGCCTATGGCGAGGCCGGAAACGACGTCCTCTCGGGCGGCGCCGGCGCCGACGTCCTGTCGGGTGGTGTCGAAGACGACCGGCTGGATGGCGGGGATGGCAACGACCAGCTCTATGGCGACGCCGGCCAGGACAAGCTTTTCGGCATGGCCGGCGATGATCGCCTGTTCGGCGATACCGGACGGGACGAACTGCAGGGCGGCGACGGCAACGACATTCTCTCTGGGGGGGCGGACGCCGACACCCTGAATGGCGGCGGCGGCAACGACCGGATCGACGGCGGGATCGGCGACGATCTGCTCACCGGGGGTCCTGGCTCCGACATCTTTGTCTTCGGCGACCGGACCGGGCGCGACACGATCACCGACTTCCAGGCGAAGGGAAGCGGCCATGATTTCATCGATCTCACCAGCCACACCACCATCCACAGCTTTCAGCAGGTGATGGCGCATGCCGTTGAGACGGCCCACGGCGTGGTGATCGCGCTCGATGACGCCCAGCCGCTGCAATCGCTTAACTCCATCACCCTGAATGGCGTCCACCTTCAAGACCTGATCGCTGCAGATTTCTTATTCTAATCAGTTTAAATAAAATTCAGATAAATAATCTATAAACTTCGATTGACCACACTGTCCTGAAATAAAATTCCATGCCCGTGGCAATATGATTCGCCAAGAGAGGGTGACAGCAACCACAATCCGGGCTCCACGGAACCGTTTTTCGGGGTGACCACAAGACAGCGATCGATCGCCTTGGCTGGCTCGTCGACGGGCTCGATGATCGGAACGCGCCGTAGCTCCGTAGAACTCTTTGCAGGCTCCACCCGTCCCGCGCTGTCGATTTTGGAGAGACAATTGAGCGCCGTCCTTATTTTTCTGTGGGCCATCCTCTTCATGGGTGCGGCGATCCTCGGATCGGTCAATGTCAGCGCGTCGACCCAGTTGGCGAGCGGGCTTGTCGTGCTGGCGGCCATGGTCATCCTGAAGACGCTGCGGGTTCGGGGCTATGGCAGGCTGTTGTTCCTTATTCTCGGCGCCTTCATCGTGCTGCGCTACATCATGTGGCGTTCGCTCCACACCTTGCCGCCGACGGATCACATTCCCTCTTTCATTGCCGCATTGCTGCTGTATGCGGCCGAAATCTATGCGGTCGGCATGTTCTTCCTGAGCGTCTTCGTTACCGCGGACCCGGTCCGGCGGCGGCCGCCGAAGCCGATCGCCAGGCCGGAGCTGGTGCCGTCGGTCGACATCTTCATCCCGACTTACAACGAGGATGCGGACATGTTGGCCGTCACCATCGCGGCGGCAACACAGATCCGCTATCCCTCGGGAAAGCTGACGGTCTACCTCCTGGATGATGGCGGGACGGACCAGCGGGTCAATCACAGCGACCCGACGATCGCCGGCCAGGCGCAGCAGCGCCGCGTCGCCCTGCAGCGCCTTTGTCTGCAACTCGGAGCGCGGTATCTGACCCGCGAACGGAATGTGTCCGCCAAGGCCGGCAATCTGTCCGCTGCCCTGGCCCGCACGTCGGGCGAACTGGTGGCGGTCTTTGATGCCGATCATGTGCCGTCGGCGGATTTCCTGGAGCGCACGGTCGGCTATTTCGTCGAGGATCCGAAACTCTTCCTGGTTCAGACCCCGCACTACTTCATCAACACCGATCCGATCGAGCGCAATCTCGGCCTGTCGCACCGCATCCCGCCCGAGAACGAGATGTTCTATGGCCTGATCCAGCGCGGGCTCGACAAGTGGAACGGTGCGTTCTTCTGCGGGTCGGCGGCCTTGCTCCGGCGTCGGGCTCTGGACGAGGCCGGCGGCTTCTCTGGCGACAGCATCACCGAGGATGCCGAGACGGCGATCGACCTGCATTCTCGGGGCTGGCGCAGCCTCTATATCGACCACGCCATGATCGCGGGCCTGCAGCCGGAGACATTTGCCAGCTTCATCGGCCAACGCTCGCGCTGGGCGCAGGGCATGACCCAGATCTTCCTGCTGAAGAACCCGTTGTTCAAGCGCGGCCTGAGCTTGGTGCAACGCCTGTGCTACCTGTCGAGCAGCGCGTTCTGGTTCTTTCCGTTCGCGCGCCTAACCTTCATGATCGCGCCTCTGTTCTATCTGTTCTTCGGGCTGGAGATCTATCGGGCAACGGCGGAAGAGTTCATCTCGTACACTCTGGTCTACATGGCCGGCGTGTTCCTGGTTTCGAACTTCCAGTTCCGCACGACCCGCTGGATGCTGATTTCGGAGCTCTACGAAACGGCCCAGGCCCCTTATCTAATACGGCCGATCCTGTCGGTCCTGCTGCGGCCGCGGTCCCCGACCTTCCGGGTGACGGCGAAGAACGAGCTGCTGCAGGAAGAATACCTGTCGCCGATGGCGTGGCCGATCATCGGGCTGATCCTGCTGCTGGTGGCTGGGTTGGGGGCCGCGATCTGGCGGTGGTCCGAATTTCCGGGCGATCGGACGGTCGTGTCGGTGGTCGGCACCTGGGCCTTGTTCAATCTCATGATCATGTTCGCCGCCCTCGGCGCTGTCTGCGAGCGGCGCCAGCGCCGGTCCCGTCCGCGCGTCGAAATCGAGCGGGCAGGCCAGATCGAGTTCGACGGCCAGGTCCGGCGGGTGCGCATCGAAGACGTGTCCATGGCCGGCGCCAAGATCCGTCTGGACTATACGCCTGATACAGCGGGGCTTGATGCCGGGACCCTTGTCCGGCTGCGGGTCACGGACGATCCGAACGGGCCGGCGATGGCGGCGGTAGAATCCCGGGTGCGCAACCGCATCGTCCAGGGCAACGCCGTGATTCTGGGCCTGTCCTTCATCAAGGACCAGGACGTCTCCGCCGTGGCGACGGTCAGCCGGCTGATGTTCTCGGACAGCATGCTGTGGGAAAAGCGCCGGCAGGCGCAGCGCCGCGGGCCGTGCACGGTGATGGGCGTCCTCTGGTTCTTCGGCCTGTCGATCCGGACGCTGGTGCGATCTGTCCCGTTCCTGCTCCGCATCAGACGGCCCCGAGAGTCCACGCCGCAGGTCGGTGGGCACGATTTCAGCTTCGGCGATCGGGGCCTTCCCGCCTTCCCGGGCGACGACGAATCCTCCTCTCTCAAGAAGGTCGGCTGACGATGCCCGGTTCTCGTAAGCCGAACGGGCGGGGATGGCCCGCCTGGGCGGCCGCCCTCACGGTTCTGAGCCTCAGCGCCTCGGCATCGGCCCAGCAGATTCCATTGCCGGGAAGCGCGCCGGCAGAGCCAGCGCACCAGCCCGCACCGGCCGGGAGTGGGCAGATTCCGGTTCCGGGGCAGCAACAGCCGGTGCCCGCCGCGCCCCAGAATGGCGGGCGGATCGCCCTGCCTGCGACCCGCCTTGCACCGGCGGCTCCCGCCACGCCACCCACCGTCACACCGCGGACAGCCGAACCGGTCCCTGCGGTGCCGGCACTATCTGCGCCAGCCCAGGCGGTTGCGGTCACGCCACCGCCGGCATCGCCGCCCCAGGCGCGGCCGCAGCAGGCCGCCGCCGTGGCGCAGCCGGCACCCGTGGCCGATATCCGCTTGCCGCTGGTCCCGGTGGAAGGGACCACGACCCTTCGCATGGCGGGGGAACATGTGGCGGCCCGGTTCGCCGTCGTCGCGCCACCCCTCGGGCCAACAGCCGGGGCAACGCTGTCCCTGACCCATATCAGCGGCGCCGACCTTCTGCCGGACCGATCGGCCTTCTCGGTCAGCCTGAACGGCAAGCCGATCGGCAGCTTCTCGCCCGATGCGTTCGCGACACCCGATGACGTCCGGCTGGCGATCCCGGCGGGCGTGCTGCAGACAGGCCGGAACCTCGTGTCGATCACCGGCCAGTTGACGCATCGCGTGCTGTGTGGCGACACCGCCGGCTTCGATCTCTGGACACAGTTGGACCCGGACCGAAGCGGCATCCTCGTGCCATCGGGCGGACTCGCGCCCATCACCGATCTGGCCGGCTTCATCGATGCTGCCGCCGCTGCCGGCGCCCGAGGGGACGCCCTGCCCGTGTCGCTGCGCACCCCGCTGACCGCCGAGACAACCGGCACGCTGGTGTCGCTCGCCTCGCTGTTGGGCCAGGCGATGCCGGAGAATTCGCCTGATTTCACCGTAGGGCTGGGCGAGGTCGACGCCGCGGGCCGACCGCGGATCGTCCTGGCGGGCGGCAATCCCGCCGTCTCCGTGCGGCAGGCGGCCGATGGCGCCCCCGTGCTGCTGTTGCAGGGCCAAGCCGGGGACCTGATCGCGCACCAGTTGGCGGCGATGGCGCCGCTGGCCGGACGCCGCGGCGTGGAGATTCAGCGCGGCCAGCGGATGACCCTGACCGATTTAGGGATCGGCGATGTTCGCATCGTCGAGCATCGCCGGCAGGTGGACGCCATCGTGCGGCTGCCAACCGACTTCCTGGTCACGAACGATGCGGTCGCCCATCTCAAGCTGATGTTCGCCTATGACGCGGGCTTGCCGCCGGGGGGCCATCTGACATTATCCCTGAACGGAACGGCGCTGGCACAGCGGCCGTTCGACCAGAACGGTGGCGAGGTCGTCGAGAACGAGGATTATGCGCTGCCGCTGCGCCTGTTCCACGCTGGGGAGAACACGATCCGGTTCGATTTCAGCCTTCCCGCCCAGGTGCCGCAGCAGGCGTGCCCGGTCCAGGACGAACATCATCCCTTCGCGACCCTGTTCGGCGACACGTCGCTGACATTCGACGATGCGCCGCACATGGTCGCGTTGCCCGATCTATCGTTGATGGCGGGGTCCGGCTATCCCTTCGACGGCTCCAGCCCCGTGGCGCTCCTGCTGTCCGACCTCGATCCCGGGACGGTGGCGGCGGCCCTGACGGTGTCGGCCCGGCTGGCAGCTGTGGCCGACGCGCCGCTCCAGCTCCAGCCGATCCTGTCGATGGGGAAGCTGTCCGGTCCCCTTCTGGCGGTCGGACCGGTCGCCACGCTGCCGAGCGGATTGTTCGCCGGCGCGCCGGCGTCGCCTGCGGATATCACGCCGCATCTCGTGTCCGGCGACGGCGGCAGCCAGCCCGACCGGATCGTCGAACGTCTCGCGTCCGGCAGGCAGAATACCGCCAAGGTAGGCGACGCATCCGGGCCGGCCGCACCATCCGATGCTTCGGCCGAAGCCAGGCAGGCCTGGCGAAGCCAGCTGGACCGCCAGAAGCGCCCGGACACGCTGACCTCGGAAACATCGTCGCTGTGGGATGATACGGTGGCGACCGCCCGCAGGCTGCTGGACTGGCAGGTATCGGCGCCACCGGTCGCCGACTGGCTGTCGGCCCAGACAGCGCCGGGCCTGGGTTACGTCGGCCAGTGGCAAGGTCCGTCCGGGCCGGTCACCTTGATCACTGCCCTCGACCCAAAGACGCTGTCGACCTTCGCTGCACGGGCCACGGATCCTGCGACCTGGCCCAGGCTCGGCGGCGATGCCGCTTTGCTTCTCAATGATGGCTGGCACACCCACCAGCCGGCGGAGCAGTCGCTGGTGATCACGCAGCCGATCCGGCCGGACACCGTGATGATGGTGGCGGGCCACTGGTTCTCGCGGAACGGCATGGCGTGGACCATCGCGATTCTCGTCCTGTCGGCAGTGGCGGCAGGCGTGACGCACATGCTGCTGGGGCGCCTCGGCGTCCGCGAACAGCGCTGAGGGGGATGTGATGCGGACGGCCTGGCTCTGG
>NZ_JBYRFX010000657.1:0-14512 GCF_057815775.1 Inquilinus sp. | reverse complement strand
AGGGTCATTGCGCCGGTGCCACCCAGGCCAGTTCGGGCTCGTCCGCCTCTTCGGTCACCATCGCGCCGATCAGCTCGGCAACGCGCGGGATCTGCCGCCGGGAGCAGAACCGGTCCAGCCCGTCGATGATCGCGACCATGGCGGCCGGCTGGATGAAGGTCGCCGTGCCGACCTGCACCGCGCTGGCGCCGGCCAGCAGGTATTCGACCGCGTCTTCGGCCGTGGCGATGCCGCCGCAGCCGATGATCGGGATGCCGACGGCCCGGGCGCATTGGAACACCTGGCGCAGCACGATCGGCTTGATGGCGGGGCCGGACAGGCCGCCCAGGACGTTGCCCAGGCTCGGTTTGAACGTCTCCAGGTCGATCGCCATCGCCAGGATGGTGTTGGCCACCACCAGCGCGTCGGCGCCTGCGGCCTCGGCCGCCCGCGCCACATCGGCAAGGTCGCTGGTGTTCGGGGTCAGCTTGGCCCAGACCGGCAGGTCGGTGGCGGCCCTGATGGCGCGGATGACCGCTTCGGTCGAGGCCGGCCGCATGGCGAAGACCCGGCCGTCCTCCTCGATGTTGGGGCAGGAGATGTTGGCTTCGATGGCGTGCACGCCGGCGCGCGTCATCTCGGCGGCCAGGCTGGCGAAGCCTTCGGCCGTCGGGGCCGAGATGCTGACCACCAGCGGCGTCGCATAGGCCTTGAAGGCCGGGATGGTGTGGCCGATGAAATGGTCCACCCCCTTGGACGGGATGCCGATCGAATTGATCATGCTGGCCGGCCGCTCCACCACCCGGGGCAGGGGGTTGCCGGTCCGCAGCTCGCGGGTGATGGTCTTGGTGACGAAGGCGCCCAGGCGGGAAAAGTCCACCGCCTTGCCCAGCCCCTCGGCAAAGGTGCCGGAGGCAGGCATGACCGGATTGGCCAGGCGCAGCGTGCCGATCCGCACGGACAGGTCCGTCATGGCAGCGCCTCGCGCAGGTCGAAGACCGGGCCGTCCCAGCAGACGCGGCGATGGATGATCGCGCCGCCGACGTTGAAGTCACGGACGCAGCAATGGCAAAGGCCGATGCCGCAGGCCATCTGCTGTTCCAGCGCCACCTGTCCCGGCAGGCCGAATTCATGGGCCAGAAGCTGCTGCACCCGCATCAGCCGGCTGGAGCCGCAGGTGAAGAAGGCGTCGCAGCGCCCGTCCGCGATCAGCCCGCGCAGCAGGCGTTCGACATGGGCCGGGCCGCTGGTGCCCTCGGCATCGGTGACGCCGATGACCGCCGCCCCCTCGGCGCGGAACCGGTCGACCGACACCAGCAGGTCCGGGCGCCGAGCGCTGAGGATGGCGGTGACGGCAATGCCGGCCTGCCGTGCCGCCCCGGCCAGCGGCGCCAGCGTGGCCAGCCCGGCACCGCGGCCGACCACGGTGATGCGGCGCCATGCCGGGTCGAGCGAGAAGCCGACGCCCAGCGGCCCCATGATGTCGATCGGGTCACCCGCGGCCAGTCGGTCGAGGCCCCGGGTGCCGGCGCCGGTCACCTTGTACAGGAACTCGACCTCGCCCCGGCGGGGATCCGCGCCATAGAGGCTCATCGGCCGCCGCAGGAAGGGCTGGTCGCCTGGGCCCTGCGGGCACAGCAGCTGGAAGAACTGCCCGGGCCGGGCGGCGGCGGATTCATCGCCGCAGCGGACGGTGAGGTGGCGGTATTCGCCATTGACCGGGCGGTTGGCCACGACCTCCGCCAGCTCCGCCACCACGCTGGCATGCCAGGCGCTGGGCGGGGCTGCGGTCGGGTCCGGCATCAACAAGGGTGTCGCCATGACGACCTCCGCGGTCAGGACAGTTCGGCGCCGCGGCGCTCGGGGATCAGGAACCACAGCGCGATGATGTCGAGGATGTAGAGCAGGGCGAGCAGCGCGATGGCGGTGTCGAACCCCCAGGAAGCGGCGATCGCCCCGACCGCCAGCGGGCCGAAGCCGGCGACGGCGCGGCCGATGTTGAAGAAGACGTTCTGCGCCGTGGCCCGGGCCGAGGTGGGATACAGCTCGCTGATCAGGGCGCCGTAGCCGCCGAGCATGCCGTTGACGAAGAAGCCCATGACGGCGCCGGCGACCAGCAGCGCCGTCGGGTCCGTCAGCCGGGAATAGACCACGACCATGACGCAGGCGCCCAGCATGTAGGTCAGGAAGGCGGGGCGGCGGCCGATCCGGTCGGCGACATGGCCGAAGACGAAGATGCCGACCGCCATGCCGGCGATGGTGACCGATGTCCAGATCGCCGATTGCGTCAGGCCGTAGCCGAAGCGGGAGGACAGGTACCCCGGCAGCCAGATCATGATGCCGTAATAGCCGAAGTTCTGGACCGAGCAGAGGATGACCATGCCGAGGCTGAGCTTGGTGGTCTCGCGGTCCTTGATGAGGAGGCGGAGCGGCGAGACCGACCGGGGCTCGCGCGCCTTGCGGGCCACGAACACGTCCGGCTCATGCAGGGAATAGCGGATGGCGTAGGCCACCAGGGCGGGCAGGATGCCCAGGGCGAACATGCCGCGCCAGCCCAGGATCGGCAGCAGGGCGGGGGTGACCAGGGCCGCCGCCAGGACGCCGAGCTGCCAGCCCAGCCCGACATAGGACGACGCCCGTGCCCGCTTCGAGGCCGGCCACGCCTCGGCCACCAGCGCCATGCCGATGCCGAATTCGCCGCCCAGGCCGATGCCGGCGATGGTGCGGTATAGCAGCAGGTCCCAATAGCCCTGGGCCAGGGCGCACATCCCGGTGAACACGGCGAACAGCACGATGGTCCAGGTCAGCACCTTCACCCGGCCCAGCCGGTCGGACAGCATGCCGAAGACGAAGCCGCCGATCACTGCACCGATCAGGGTCGCCGTGACCAGCGATGCCCCCTCGGCCTGGGTCAGCCCGAGATCGGGGATGATGACGCGCAGCATGAAGCCGAGGATCAGCAGGTCGAAGCCGTCCATGGCATAGCCGATCGCCGACCCCCACAGCGCCTTGCGGGCCCTGCTCTTCTGGTCGTCCGTCTCGATGGTGCCGTCCGACAGGTCGGCACTATACCGTGCATCTGTCATAGCCATCCCCGTATGTTGTTTTGTTGAGCCGTATCTCAAACCCGTGCCCGGCGGCCTGCGGCGGCGATTGCGACGCCCTCCGTCAATGCTGCCGGCTTCTCATTGCCGCACCGATTTCCAAATATCAAGATAAATATCAATAATGAGACAAGGCAGAAACAATCCGCCCTCCGGCCTGCTCCGACCCGTCAGCAGCGGTCCAGGGCGCTCTGCAGCTGAATCGCGCCGTCCCGGCCCTTGGCCGCCTGGTCCCACAATCGCTCGACCATCGCCTGGTACAGGCTGACCGCCCCCGGCGACGTGCTGATGGTGGCGATCCCGGTGCGGATGTTCGGCAGCTCGCCCAGCCGGAAGGGCGACACCGCGACATGGCGCGACGTTGGGTCCTCGAAGATCTGGAACGTCTCGCTCGGCATGTTGTCGCTGACGATGCCGATCTGGATGCCCATCGGGTCGGATTGCATCAGCCCGACGATGCGCTGGATCTCGGTGCGCGCCGCCATTTTCCGGTCGAGCTGGACGCCGGGCGGCAGGTCGAGCCGACCGACCAGCCCATGGTGCAGGAACTGTTCGACCTGGCGCAGGCCGATCAGGCTGATGATGCCGGGATGGCGGTGCGAAAAGGCCCGTTTCCGCTCCTGCAGGATGCCGAGGATGGTGTCGATGCTGGCATGCCAGCCGCTGTCCGCCAGCGCCACCGGCAGGCTTTCCTCCAGCATGAGGCGCAGGTAGCGGTCGTAATCCGGCGAGGTCAGCAGGTAGGAGATCGGGTCGAAGTGGGCGAGGACGCGGACCGCCCGGGCCTCCAGCTGGCGCATCCGTTCGAAATAGCTCAGCGCTGAGGAATGGTACTCGACATCGATGCCCAGGAGGTTGGCCATGGTGACGCCGAGCAGCCGCGCCAGGCGCTCCAGCGTCGCGATCTTGACGATCTCGCCCCGCTCCAGCCGGTAGACCGCCGCGCGCGAGATGTCCAACTGAGCGGCCACATCCTCGGACCGCAGGCCGGCGGCGATGCGATAGGCGCGCAGGCGGTCGCCCAAGGCGACGAAGTCGATGCCCTGCGAGGTGTCGTCGGTGATCGTCAGGCTCGCATTGTCGTCCATCTCGGTCTCACGCCGCCATGTTTTGTCTCTTTTATTGTATAGCCCGTTGTGCCCCGCATTCCAATATCCGGCTGCTCATCCGCCTCTGTTCGCCCCGTAAGCGAAGGCGAAAAGCGCGACAAGGCAGGCAGGGATTGCCGAGGGCGACCCAAAAAGGGTTGCGGTAGGAATTCAAGTTTGCCATTCTCAAAAAAGAGACAGAACGCGGAAATTGATCCGCCGCATAGCCAGCCACCGCACCCCATCGGCCCGCGCAGTCGCTGCGCCTGATGCAAATGGGTGTGGGCCAAGGGAGAGGGACCCATGCTGAACCAAGAAACGAACGAGCTGCTCACCCGCGTCGGCCCGGGAACGCCCTGCGGCGAGCTGTTGCGGCGGTACTGGCATCCGGTCGGCTATTCCTCCGAACTGCCGAAGGCGGGCGAGACCCGGAAGGTGCGAGTGCTGGGCGAGGATTTGGTGCTGGCACGCACCGAGGGCGGCGGCATCCTGCTGGTGCAGGAGCGCTGCCCGCATCGAGGCGCGTCGCTGCTGTACGGATTCGTCGAGGGCGAGCAGATCCGCTGCGCCTATCACGGCTGGCTGTACAACCGCGCCGGCGAATGCGTCGAGCGGCCGTTCGAATCCGAGAAGGCCAACCGCGTCTGCCGCAAGATGATCCAGAGCTATGCCACCCATGAGGCCGGCGGCCTGATCTTCGCCTATATGGGCCCGGTGGCGGACAAGCCGGCCTTCCCGAACTGGGACATCCTGGTGCGCCGTGACGGCATCCGGCATTTCGAGGTGCAGGACGATCTCGCCTGCAACTGGTTCCAGGTGCAGGAGAACGCGGTCGACGTCACCCACACCTTCTACACCCACTCGAAATACTTCGCGCATCTCGGCATGGCCGACGGCTCGGGCTTCGGCAAGCCGTTCAAGAAGTTCGGATTCCAGCAATTCGACTGGGGCATCCTGAAGAGCTGGGATTATGAGGGCCCGGGCCGCGGCTTCGGCAATCTCATGGTGTTCCCGAACATGCTGCGGATCATGACGGAGATGCATTGGCGCGTGCCCGTCGACGACACCACGACGCGCATCGTCTGGGTGTCGTTCACCCCCTCCGCCGATGGGCAGGAGGTGCTGTCGAACGAGCCGCCCCGGATCGTCCAGCAGCCCAAGCGCACCGACGCCGAAGGCCGCTACCTCATGGACACCTTCATGAGCCAGGACGCCATGGCGGTGGAGACGCAAGGGCCGATCCTGGACCGCACGCAGGAAAGCCTCGGCGCGTCCGACCGCGGCATCCTGATGTTCCGCCAGCTGCTGAAGGCGCAGATCGAACAGGTGCAGGCCGGCGGCCGGCCGATCGCCAATGTCTACGACGAGGAGCCGGAGGTGACGGATCTGCGGCGCTGGATGGGTGGCTACCTGCCGATGAGCTGCCAGCCCGACCCCAGCTTCCGCCAGACGGCGGAATGGGACGACATCTTCGATGACGGCCACCAGGAATACGTGATCCCGCCGACGTCGCCCGTCCTCCGTCCCTGAGCGATGGCCGTGACGACATCCGCAATCGCGCGTGGGGGGCGGGGATGACGCTGGACCGCAAGGGCGGTTGGACCCTCGGCGCCCTGGCAGCAGGCCTGGCCGTCCTGCTGCTGCTGGCCCTGACGCAGCGGCTGCCGGGGGCTGACGCCCGCATCATCGGCATCGTCTACACCTGCGTGCTGCTGTGGGCCACGGCGGCGATCCCCGGCTATCTCGTGTCGCTGCTGTTCTTCCTGCTGGCGACGGTGCTGACGGCGGTGCCGCCGTCGGAGATCTTCTCCGGCTTCGCCTCCAGCGCGTTCTGGCTGGTGTTCAGCGGCGGCGTGATCGGCGTCGCCCTGAAGGACAGCGGCCTCAGCCAGCGCATCGGGGCCATCCTGGCGCGGCGCATCGGCCGGTCCTACCTCAAGGCGCTGTTCGCCTTCGCGGTGCTCAGCTTCGCCCTGTCGCTGATCATGCCGTCGACCTTCGGCCGGGTGGCGATCCTGGTGCCGATCGAGATCGGCTACTGCCAGGTCGCCGGCCTCGATCGGTCTGGCCGCGGCCAGAACGGCATCCTGCTGTTGGTGATCGTCGGGTCGTATGAGCTTGCTGCGGCGGTGCTGCCGGCCAACCTGCCGAACGTCATCATGTCGGGCATCCTGGAGCAGAGCGCCGGCATCCATCTCAGCTTCTCCGAATACCTCACCATGTTCTTCCCCACGGGCGTGCTGGTCCGTGGCGCGATCCTGATCGGGGTGTCCTACCGGCTGTTTCCCGACCGGGTGGAGGCCGACCCGCCGGCCCCGCACACCGCCCCGCTCTCGCGGCAGGAAATCCGGGTCCTCATCCTGCTGTCGGCCACGCTGGCGCTGTGGCTGACCGACTCGCTGCATCGCATCGCGCCGGGCTGGGTCGGGCTCGGCTTCTCGCTGGCCTATCTCCTGACCTCGTCACGGCAGCAGGTCACGGCCTTCGCCGACACCTACAAGATGGACCTGCTGTGGTTCATCGCGGCGATCATAGGCCTGACCGCGCTGATCAACCACATCGACCTCGGCATGGTCTCGGCCCTGGCCGGGAGCGATCTCACAGACCAGCCGCTGCTGGCCTATGCGGCGCTGATCGGCGTCTCGATCGCCCTGTGCTTCGTGGTGACGTCGAATGCCGAGCCGGCGCTGTTCACGCCCTTCGCCATGCGGCTGCTCGGCCATGGCGCGCTGCTGAAGATGGGGCTGCTGTCGCAGGTGATGGGGTATTCGACCACCTTCCTGCCGTACCAGTCGCCGCCGATCGTGTTCGGCACCGACCTGGCGAAACTCGATCGTGGCGCCGTCGTCCGCTACTGCCTGGTGACGGCGGTGCTCGGCGTCGTGTTCGTGATGCCGCTCAACGCTGCCTGGTGGTGGCTGATCGGCCTGCTGTGACCAAGGCTCAACACATGACCACTAGCCTGATCGAAGCCCGCGTGCTGGCGCGTCGGCAGGAAGCCGCCGACATCGTGTCGCTGCGGCTGGCCGCATCCGCCGACGGTGCCGGCCTGCCCGGCTTCGACGCCGGGGCGCATATCGACGTCCACCTGCCGAACGGCTCGGTGCGGAAGTATTCGCTCTGCAACGACCCGGCGGAGGCCGGCGTCTACGAGATCGCGGTCAAGCTGGAACAGTCGTCGCGCGGCGGATCCCGCTGGCTGCACGAAACGGTCGGCGCCGGCGACACGATGCGGATCGGCGTGCCGCAGAACCTGTTCCCGCTGGCGGCGGCCACCGGGCGCAGCGTGCTGCTCGCCGCCGGCATCGGCATCACCCCGATCCTGGCGATGGCGCGGGTGCTGGCGCGCGATGGCCGGGCGTTCGACCTGCACTACTTCGCCCGGTCCCCCGACGCGGCGGCCTACCGATCCGTGCTGGCGGACGAGCCCTATCGCCGGGCCACGACCCTGCATTTCGGGCTGGATGCCGAGGCCACGCAGGCTATGCTCGAGCGCGCCGTGCCTGATGCGGCCGGCGATGCCCATCTGTATTTCTGCGGCCCGCCGGCCTTCATGGCGATGGCCCAGCGCGTCGCCGCCGCCCGCCTGCCGCCGGAGCGGGTCCACTGGGAGAATTTCGCGCCGGCCGAGCCTACGGATGGGGTGGCGGATGCGGCGTTCGAGATCGAGCTGGCGCGGTCGGGCACGGTGCTGACCATCCCCGCGGGCCAGTCGATCACCGATGTGCTGTACGAGAATGCAATCCCGATCGACACCTCCTGCGAGGCCGGGATCTGTGGATCCTGCCGCACAGCGGTGCTGGCCGGCACGCCGCTGCACCGCGACGAGGTGCTGTCGCCGGCGGAGCGGGCCCGGAACGACTGCATGCTGCCCTGCGTGTCGCGCTGCACCTCCGGGCGATTGCTTCTCGATCTCTGACTCCTCCACGGCGACGCCTGCAGATTGCCGGGGGCAACACGGACAATTATGCATTGGCCGGGACGCCTGCCGGCCGCCAGCATGGGGGCAATCAGGGCGCACCCGCTGAACGGGCGGGCAGCCGGTCCTGCGGGCAGGGAGCAGGTATTTGACCATGGTGACGCCGCACGCGGCGATCCGGCCCTATCTCGACATCCGTGGCGCCAGGAGCCCGGCGCTGTCGCCGGATGGCGGGCTGATGGCCTTCCTGAGCGACGAGACCGGCTTCAACCAGATCTGGTTGCAGCTGGCGGCCGGTGGCGCCGCCTGGCGGTTGGCCGAGACCGAGGAGCCGGTCGGCGCGCTGGCCTTCAGCCCGAAGAACCGGGACCTGGTCTTCACCATGGATCGCGGCGGTGACGAGCGGCACCAGATCTGGCTGATCCCGGGCGTCGACGGCGCGGCGACGGCGCTGACCGATGACCCGACCACGGTCCATGTCTGGGGCGCCTGGTCGCCGGACGGCACGCGGATCGCCTACGCCTCGAACGCCCGCGACCGCACCCATATGGACATCCATGTGATGGAGGTTGCGACCCGCCGGGCGACCTGCGTCTACCGGGGCGAGCTGTACCGCGAGGTCGTCGGCTTCTTTCCGGACGGGCAGGCGCTGCTGGTGCGGGACGGCACCCGGGCGATGAGCGACCAGGATTTGTTCCGGCTCGATCTCGGGACCGGCGCCTATGAGCCGCTGCTGCCGCATGACGGCCGGGCGGCCTACCTCTCGGCGAAGTTCAGGAAGGACGGCAGCGGCCTGTTCCTGCTGACCGATCAGGGGCGGGATTTCCAGGGCATCGCATTCTTTTCCCTCACCGGGCAGGGCCTCGACTGGCTCGTGGCGCCGGACGTGCGGGACGTCGATGCGATGGCGCTGTCGCCCGACCAGCGGCGGATCGCCTGCGTGGTCAATGAGGAGGGCTGGAGCCGCATCCTTGTCCATGACCTCGACACCGGCGCGGAGACGGCGGTGGACGGGCTGCCGCCCGGCGTGATCGCCTCCGTGGCCTGGCGGTCGGATGGCAGCGGGCTGGTCTTTCCGCTCGAGGGGGCGGCGACGCCGCCCGGCATCTGGCGCTCCGATCCGGCGTCCGGCGCCGTGGCCCGGGTGACCGACGTGCCCAAGGGCGGCATCGATATCGGCGGCTTCGTCGAACCCGTGGTGCAGCGGGTCGAAAGCTTCGACGGGCTACCGGTGCCGTTCCTGCTCTACCGGCCGCAGGGCGAAGCGCCGGCCGGCGGTTTCCCGGCGATCATCATCGTCCATGGCGGGCCGGAGGCGCAGTGGACGCCGGGCTTCCGTGCCGATGTCCAATACATGCTCGCCCGCGGCATCATGGTCGCGGCGCCCAATGTCCGGGGCAGCACCGGCTATGGCCGGCCCTACCAGCATCTCGACGATATCGATCTCCGGATGGACAGTGTCGCCGACCTCCGGGCCGTGCGGCTGGCGCTGGGCGCGCGGGACGATGTCGACGAAGCCCGGATCGGCGTCTTCGGCCGGTCCTATGGCGGCTTCATGGTGCTGTCGGCGCTGACCGAATATCCCGATCTCTGGCGCCTCGGCATCGAATTCTACGGCATCGTCAATTTCCTGACCCTGCTGCAGACCACCGGCCCCTGGCGCCGGCGGCTGCGGGCCGCGGAATATGGCGACCCGGTCGCCGACAAGGCGCTGCTGGAACGCATCTCGCCGATCCACAAGCTGCACGAGATCCGGGTGCCGCTGCTGATCGCCCAGGGGCTGGACGATCCGCGGGTGCCGCCGGGCGAAAGCGAGATGATCCATTCCGGCCTGCGCGGCCTCGGCCATCCGGTCGAATACATCCGCGTGCCGCATGAAGGGCACGGCTTCGCGCGGCTGGACAACCGGCACGAGGTGTTCGGCGCCGTCGCCGCTTTCCTCGACCGCCATCTCTGACATCACGATCGCAAGAGGGCAGACCGATGCAGAATTCCGAGAAGATCTGGCAGCTGGCCGATGCCAAGCGGACAGAGTTCGAGGCGCTGAGCGACCGGATCTGGGGCATGCCCGAGATCGCCTACACCGAATACCGCTCGGTCGCCGAACACACCGCGATGCTGAACGCCCAGGGCTTCCGCGTCACCGAAGCCCTGGCCGGCATCCCGACCGCCGTGATGGGCGAGGCGGGCGAGGGCGGGCCGGTGATCGCCATCCTCGGCGAATACGACGCCCTGCCGGGGCTGAGCCAGGAGGCCAACATCGCCGAGCCTCGGCCGCTGCCGGGCAATGGCTACGGCCATGGCTGCGGCCACAACATGCTCGGCTCGGCCGCGCTGCTCGCCGCCACCGCGCTGAAGGACCATCTCGCGGCCACCGGGCAGCCCGGTCGGGTGCGCTACTACGGCTGCCCGGCGGAGGAGGGCGGGGCGGCGAAGGCGTTCATGGTGCGCGCCGGTGCCTTCGACGACGTCGACATCGCCATCACCTGGCACCCGGCCTCGCTGACGCGGGTCGATGAGGCGCTGTCCCTGGCCAACACGCGGATGGATTTCCACTTCACCGGCCGTGCCTCGCATGCCGCCACCGCGCCGCATCTCGGGCGCAGCGCGCTCGACGCTGTCGAGCTGATGAATGTCGGCGTCAACTACATGCGCGAGCACATGCCGTCGGATGCGCGCATCCACTACGCCATGATCGATTCCGGTGGCATCGCGCCGAATGTCGTGCAGGCCTCGGCCAAGGTGCGCTACGCGGTCCGGGCACGCGACCTGCCGGGCATGCTGGCGCTCAACGAGCGGGTCAGGAAGATCGCCGAAGGCGCCGCGCTGATGACCGAGACCAAGGTCTCGGTCTCGATCATCAGCGCCGTCTCCAACATGCTCGGCAACACGCCGCTGGAGGAGGCGATGCACCGCCACCTGCTCCGCCTCGGCCCGGTGCCGTTCGACGCCGCCGACCGGGACTATGCAGCACGGATCCAGGCGACGCTGAGCGAGGAGGACATCCTCACCGACTACCGCCGCGTCGGCGTGCCGCTGAAGCCGGACACGCCACTGTGCGACTTCATCGTGCCGCGCGAATCCCGGGGTGAGCCGATGATCGGCTCCACCGACGTCGCCGATGTCAGCTGGGCGGTGCCGACGGTGCAGGCACGGGTCGCCACCCACGCCATCGGCACGCCCGGCCATTCCTGGCAGATCACCGCCCAGGGCCTGGCGCCGGCCGCGCACAAGGGCATGGTCCATGCCGCCAAGGTGATGGCCGGCACCGCGCTCGACGTGCTGAACGACGAGCAACTCCTGAGCCGGGCCAAGCAGGACCACCGGGAGCGGACGACGCGCACGCCCTATGTCTGCCCGATCCCGACGGAGGTGCAGCCGCCGCTGCAGCCCAGGCCGAAGGCGGCCTGAGCGCAGGGCTCGGGTCAGGCGTCGCGCCGGCCGGGACCGGAGGCCCGCCGATACCGGGCGAGGACCTGGCCGAGCGCGGCCATGACCAGATCATGCGCCTCGGCCTTGACCGCACCCGTCGCCACGGCCGGATACAGCGGGGCGAGATACTGGCTGACCAGCGTCTCGGGGATCGCATCCCCGGCCAGGCGCTCGAACAGCCGGTCGACCGCCGCCCGGGCCTCGGGGTGGGGCCAGTAGTAGCGGATGCGGTCGCTGTAGCTGTAGTGCCGCTTGATCCGGGCGGCGGTGGCATCGCCGCCGTAATAGCGCTGCCAATGCTCGGGTTCGGCGCACATCAGCCGTTCCATGGTGGCGCGGAGCGAGGCGGCGCCGCGGGCGGGGTCGAGCTCATCGGCGATCGCATCGAGGCCGTACAGGACCTCGCGCAGGGCGAAGGTCAGCCAGGGCCCGACCTTGAGGATGGCGAAGCCGTCGCGCACCAGCCCTTCGAGCCCTTCTTCGGTCTGGTAATCGGTCGAATGCGCCTCGAAGACCAGTGGCGCATGCTCGCCCAGCCAGGAAGACAGGGCCGCAGCACGGGCGGGGTCGTAGCGGATGACCTCGCCATCGCCGAATTCGACGCCCGGCTGGACCACCAGCCCGATCACGCGTTCGAACGCATGCTCCAGGCCGCGGCCGGCGAAGGCCTTGGCATGCACCGCGACGGTGCGCTCCGCCGCCTCCGGCCGCGTGACCTGCAAGTGGTCGGCCGCCGCCTCCCACGCCCCGCCCGGCACCGGCACCTCGGTGCCGATGATATAGACTGGGCGCCGGCCGTCATCGGACCGGGCCTCCGCCACCGCCGCCAGGCGTGCGGCCCGGCCGGCGACCGTCTCGTCCTCGAGCGCCTCCGGCTCGCCGCGGCAGCCCAGGCGGGCGTCGAGATGGATCTTGGCGCAGCCGGCCTCGACATAGGCGGCGATCAGGGCAACGGCCTTGGCGAAGGCCGCCTCGGCATCCAGGTGCTTCCATGGGTTGGGGCCGAGATGGTCGCCGCCCAGGATCAGCCGGTCCCGGGCAAAGCCGACGCGGTCGGCGATCCCCTCGACGAAGCGGCGGAAGCCGGCCGGGGTCATGCCGGTGTAGCCGCCATCCTGGTTGACCTGGTTGCAGGTCGCCTCGATCAGCACATCCGACTCCGCCGCCAGCCCTTCGCGCAGGGCCGCCTCGACGACGAGCGGATGGGCGGAACACACCGATGGCAGGCCGCGCCTGGTGCCGTCGGCGCGACGGCGGGACAGGCCGGCAAGGGTCTCGACGCTCATCTTACGATCTTCCCTTCGCTGCTACGCGGCGTGCCGGAGCGAGTCTGGCAGCCATTCGCCATGCGCCTCGAGCAACTCGTCGACCAGCGACCAGATTTGGTCGGGGCCGAGTTCGGCCGCCGTGTGCGGATCGAGCATCGCCGCGTGGTAGACGTGGCTGCGGTCGCCGGTCAGCGCCGCCTCGACGGTGAGGCGCTGGACGTTGATGCTGGTCTGCATCAGCGCCGCGAGGTGCATCGGGATCTCGCCGACCGTCACCGGCTGCACCCCGTTCCCGTCGACCAGGCACGGCACCTCGACGCAGCAATCGGCGGGGAGGTTGGTGATCGATCCGCGGTTGATGACATTGCCGTAGACCACCCGGCTGATGCCGGTCTCGCGGCTGTGGATGATCTCCGACGCGTATTCGTTGCTGCGGACGGCCTGGATGACCGTCTTCGGATCCTCCATGTCGGCCTGGGTCTGATGCCACTCCGCGATATGGACCTCGCAGCGGCGGATATATTCGTCGAGCGGGATGTTCAGGCGCTCGATCGCCTCCGGCTGGTCGCGCTTGATGTACCAGGGCACGTATTCGGAGAAATGCTCGCTCGACTCCGTGACGAAGTGGCCGAACCGCTTGAGCAGATCGTAGCGCACGCGGTTGTTTTCGGGGACCCGGCCCTCCTCGGCGACCTTGCGGATCAGCGGGTAGAGATCCTCGCCATTCCGTTCGAACTTGAGATAGAAGGCGATGTGGTTGATGCCCGCGGCGAGGTAGGTGATCTCCTCGACCGGCACGCCGATGTCGCGGGCCAGCTGGGCCGCGGTGCCGCGGACGCTGTGGCAGAGCCCGACGGTGCGGATGGGGCTCGCGCGGTTGAGCGCCCAGCAGTTCATCGCCATCGGGTTGACGTAGTTGAGATGGAGCACGTCGGGGCACAGCCGCTCCATGTCCCGCGCCATGCCGACCAGCACCGGGATCGTCCGCAGGCCGCGCATGATGCCGCCGATGCCCAGGGTGTCGGCGATGGTCTGGCGCAGGCCGTACTTCTTCGGCACCTCGAAATCGGTGACGGTGCAGGGCTTGTAGCCACCGACCTGGATCATGTTGATCGCATAATCGGCGCCGTCGAAGGCGCGGTCGCGATCTGTCGTGGCGATGATGGTCGGCTTGATCTTCAGGGCATCCGCGATCTTCCGCGCCACGATCTCCGAGGTCGAAAGCCGCTCGGCATCGATGTCGTAGAGATGGATCTCGCTGTCCGCGAGTTCGGGATAGCTGAGGATGTCGCCCAGCAGGTTCTGGGCGAACACGGTGCTGCCGGCACCGATGAAGGTGATCTTTGCCATGTCGGCTCTCTGTTTCCGATTTGCTCTTGCGGCCGGATGACGGCTCAGGCGACCAGGACGACCTTGGTCAGGTGGCGGGGGGCGGTGGAATCGATGCCGCGGCGCAGCGCGACCCGCTCGCCGAGCAGTTGCAGCGCGGGCAGGCAGACCAGGCCACGGAGGGCATCGGGCGCGGTGACGTCGATCGAAAGATCGCCCGGGCCGCCGAAGCCGATGACGCGCGCGCCTTTGGCCTGCAATTCGCGTGCGAGCTTCGTTTCCTCGTCCCGCAGCGCGTCGCTGGTCAGCATCACCACCAGCGTGCGGTCGTCGACCAGGCTGACCGGGCCATGCCGGTATTCCATCGGGTGATAGGCCTGGGTGTAGCTCAGG
>NZ_JBYRFX010000656.1:0-17083 GCF_057815775.1 Inquilinus sp. | reverse complement strand
GATCATCGACGAGAAGACGGCGGAAATTTTTCGCCTGTTGGTACGGGACAGTCGACCCTTCACCTTCGTCGCCGGAAAGGCGGCCCGTGCTGGCGATGAGACCGAACCTGCGGACGAGATAGGCGAGATCGAAGAGCTTGCCCAACCCGAGGATGAGGAGACCGACGACCGCGGGGTCAGCGCACGGCACAGCGATACGCGCCTACAGACGCGCTTCACGCCGAAGGGACTGCAGAAGCGACTTCTCGAACTCTATCACGATGCGCGGACCCTCGAAGAGGAACAGGGCGTCAATATCCTGTTCCTGGCGCTCGGCACGCTCAAATGGATCGACCCGACGAATGCCGCCAATATCCGTTATGCGCCGTTGATCCTGGTGCCGGTCGGCCTCGAGCGCGGCACCGCCGGTGAACGCTTCAAGCTGCGGTGGCGGCAGGAAGACCAGGCCGCCAACCTGTCCCTGGAAGCCTATCTCGACCGGGTTCACACGCTGAAGCTGCCGCCGTTCGAACCGGGCGAGGATTTCGACCCCGCCGCCTATCTGTCTGCTGTCGCCGACGCGGTTTCGTCCAAGCCCGGCTGGGCGGTGCAGCCGGACGATATCGTGCTCGGCTTCTTCTCTTTCTCGAAATTCCTGATGTACCGGGACCTCGACCCGGAGGCCTGGCCGGCCGAGGGCCGGCTGGTTGCCCAGCCGATCATCCGGTCGCTGCTGGCGGATGGCTTCGAAAGCCGCGAGGACCTGATCTCGGAAGACGGCTCGATCGATCCGCACATTCCGCCGGCGGAGATGCTGCACATCGTCGACAGCGACAGTTCGCAGACCCTCGCCGTGCACGACGTCCGGGCCGGCCGCGACCTGGTGATCCAGGGGCCGCCGGGCACCGGCAAGTCGCAGACCATCGCCAACGTCATCGCATCCGCCGTGGCCGACGGAAAGACCGTCCTGTTCGTGGCCGAGAAGATGGCGGCCCTGGATGTGGTGAAGCGGCGGCTGGACCGTGCCGGTGTTGGCGATGCGTGCCTGGAATTGCACAGCAACAAGGCCAACAAGCGCCTGCTGCTGGAGGAGCTGCGCCGCACCTGGGATCTCGGCTCACCCAAGGGCGACTTCGAGACCAGCCTCAACAGCCGGTTGCTGGAGGCCCGGAATGTCCTGAACGATCATGCCGCCCGGATGCACGCCCGGCATGGCACGGCCGGACTGACGCCCTATCAGGTCATCGGCCAGCTGACCCGGCTGCGCCAGGACGGGCGCCGGCCGGCCGACCTTGCGCTTGTCCGGCCGGAGACATGGTCGCCGGATGACCGGATATCGCGCGAAGGGCTGCTGCAGGAGCTGGCCCAAAGGGTCGGCGACATCGGCCGTCCGGCCGATCATCCGTGGCGTGGTGTCGGGCTGGATGTGGTCCTGCCGACGGATGTCGAACGGCTCGTCCAGCGCGTCGCCGATCTGAAGCTGCGCCTCGAAGCGATCGCCGCGGGGCAGGCCGATGTGGCGTCGGGCCTCGATCTGCCGCCTCCGGCTGCGCTGAAGGATTTCGCAGCGATTGCGGTGACGGCGCGTCGGGTCGCCGGGGCGCCGGATCTGGCATCGGACGCCATGTCCGCCCCGGAATGGGACAGCCGTCGCCCGGAGGTGGCGAAGCTGCTCGACGCCGGTTCCGAACTCGCCCGCCTGCAGGCGGCGCTCGACGGTGCCGTGCTTCCCTCCGCCTGGACGACCGCGGTGGCCGACACGCGATCCCGCCTCGAATCCTTACCGGGCGATTTCGGGCCGGCGGCCTTCGAGCGCATCGGCCGGCTCCATGAGCTGCTGCCGAAGCTCGTCGCCGAGACGAAGCGCCTCCAGGCCCGCCTCGGTCTCCAGGACGCTGCCGACACGATGCTTGCGATCGGCCATGCCGTGACCACCGGCGAGCGTGTCGCCGCGGCACCCGACGCCAGTCCGGAGGCGCTGTCCGCGGCCGTCTGGGACCAAGGCGTCGAGCAGGCGGCGGATCTGGCCGAAGCGGTCGAGGGCCTGGAACGGGCCCGCGCCGCCATCGGCAGCCGTCTCGCGGAGGTGGCGTGGTCGACCGACCTTGCGCCGGCCCGCCAGATCCTGGCCACGCACGGGACGGGTCTGCTGCGGACCCTGAGCGGCGACTGGCGCCGGGCCAATCGTCTGGTCAAATCCGTCCTCACCGAGCAGGATCCCCCGCTGCCCGACCTGCTGGCCTTGCTCGACACCCTTGCCAAAGGGCAGACGGCGCTGCGGGTGGTCCGCGAAAAGGACGATTTCGGCCGCGCCGCCTTCGGCGCGGATTGGCGGGGCGATCGGTCATCAGCGGCCCCGTTGCATGCGCTGGTGTCCTGGATGCGTAGCCTTCGCGGCCTGGGCGCCGAACCCCGCCTGATCGCCAGCCGATTGCCGGATCGGTCCGAGATCGCCGAACGCACCGCCCGTGTCCGGGTCCTTCTGGAGGAAGCCCGCCCGCTGCTGGAGGCGATGTGGACCGACTTCGGGGCGACGGCCGCGGCGCGGTTCGACGATGCCCTGACGATCGAGCGGGCGCCGCTGCCGCTGGTCATCGCGCGCATTGGTATCGTGTTCTCGGCTGATGCGGTCTGCCGCACCATCATGCCGGGCTGTCCTGCGACCCGCGGCGACAGGCTGCCGGTGCTGGAACGCCTGATGGCCGGCCAGGCCGCCGCCAGCACCATCACCGGCGGCGACGGGCTCGGAACGGCGGTGTTCGGCAGCCTCTGGGCCGGGGCCGGTTCGGATTGGCCCAGGCTGGTTGCCGCGGCGCAGTGGGTCGACGCCAATCCCGACATTCGGCCCCTGGTGGTGCGGCTGGCGGATCGCCAGGGACCCGCCGAGCGGGCGGCCGTCATCGAAGACGATCTAAGCGCTTTTCTGGCGGCAGCGGAGGGGCTGCTCTCGGGCCTGCGGGCCGGCAGTGCCACGATTTTCGGGACGGCTCGCGTGGCTGACCTGCCCGCAGCGACCATCGTCGCGCGCTTCTCTCTCTGGCTCGACCAAGCCGAACAGCTTTCGAAATGGGTGGCCTATCGGGAGCGGGCGGATCGAGGCCGCGCACTGGGCGTCGGCGCGATCGTCGACCGGCTCGAGGATGGCCAGCTGGTGCCGGCAGATGCAGTGCCGACCTTCGAGATGGCCTATTACGAGGCGCTGTTCTCCGACCAGATCCGGGTCGAGCCGGCACTGGCCCGGTTCGACGGCCAGCTCCACGGCCGGCTGGCCAAGGAGTTCGCCGATCTCGATCGCCAGCGTATCGCCGCGGCCAGCCTGGAGGTCGTCCGCGCCCATCATCGGCGCATCCCGCCGAGCGGCGGCGGGGTCGGTCCGCTGGGTGTGCTGCGGGCGGAGATGGCGCGGCGGCGCGGCCATATGCCGATCCGCCAACTGATGCAGAAGGCGTCGCCAGCGATCCAGGCCTTGAAGCCGGTCCTGATGATGAGCCCGCTGTCGGTCGCGCAGTTCCTGCCGCCGGGGCAATTGAGCTTCGACCTGCTTGTCATGGACGAGGCCAGCCAGATCCAGCCCGTCGACGCGCTGGGGGCCATCGCCCGTTGCCGCCAGGTGGTCGTCGTCGGCGACGAGCGCCAGTTGCCGCCGACCAAGTTCTTCGCCAAGATGACCGGCGGCCAGCCCGACGATGACGACGATCGGGACGGCGCCCAGGTGGCGGATATCGAAAGCATCCTCGGCCTGTTCACGGCACGCGGCCTGCCGCAGCGCATGCTGCGCTGGCACTATCGCAGCCGGCACCAATCCCTGATCGCCGTCTCCAACAGCCAGTTCTATGAGAACAAGCTGTTCATCGTGCCGAGCCCCTACACCCAGGAAGCCGGCATGGGACTGCTGTTCCATCATATTGCCGACGGCGTCTTCGATTCCGGCAACACCGGCACGAATGCCGTGGAGGCGAAGGCCGTGGCCGAGGCCATCATCCGGCATGCCAAGGCGACGCCGGATCTGTCGCTCGGTGTCGCCACCTTCTCGGTCAAGCAGCGGCGGGCGATCCAGGACCAGCTGGAACTGCTGCGCCGGCTCAACCCGGACACGGAGCCGTTCTTCCACGCCCATCCCAGCGAGCCGTTCTTCGTCAAGAACCTTGAGAACGTCCAGGGCGACGAGCGCGACGTGATCCTGATTTCGGTCGGCTACGGCCGCAATCCGCAGGGCCACATGGCCATGCGGTTCGGCCCGCTCAGCGCCGATGGCGGCGAGCGCCGGCTCAATGTGCTCATCAGCCGGGCCAAGCGGAGATGCGAGGTCTTCTCGTCGATCACGGATGAGGACATCGACCTGGAGCGCGGCAAGGGCAAGGGTGTCTTCGCCTTCAAGCTGTTCCTGCATTATGCCCGCACCGGGCGGCTGTCCATGGCGCAGGCTACGGGACGCGATCACGACAGCGCCTTCGAAGTCCAGGTTGCGGCCGCGCTTCAGAAGCGGGGCTACCAGGTCCACCCGCAGGTCGGTATCGCCGGCTTCTTTATCGACTTGGCGATCGCCGATCCGGCGCGACCGGGCCGCTACCTCCTGGGCATCGAATGCGACGGTGCCGCCTATCACGGGGCGCGATCCGCCCGCGATCGCGACCGGTTGCGGCAAGCCGTGCTCGAAGATCACGGCTGGATCATCCATCGCATCTGGAGCACGGACTGGTTCCAGCGGCCGCAGGAACAGCTTGATCGCGTCGTCACGGCGATCGAGGCGGCGAAGGCCGAGCTGGATGCGCGGCTGGAGCGGGGCGAAAGCCGCAGTCGTGCCGTGCCGGTCGAGGTGGTCACGATCGAACGGGCCGACGTCACCGAGATCGGCTTGGCGGACGTGGCGGTCCCCGTCGGCGAGTCCAACGCGTATGTGGAAGCTTCGCCCGTCCGGCCCGGCACTTATGATCTGCACGAGACGCCCACTGGAATGCTGGCGGATCTGGTTGAGAAGATCGTCGCGATCGAGGGGCCCGTGCATGTCGACGAGGTTGTCGTCCGGCTTCGGTCGGCCTGGGGCCTGCAGCGGGCGGGTGCCCGCATTCAGTCTGCGGTCGAGCGAGGGGTGAAGGCTGCGGTCGCTGCAAAGTGGGTGGAGCGGGAGGATCATTTCCTGTCCATGCCATCCGCGTCCATCCGGGTGCGGGATCGCAGCGGCGTGGTCTCGGCGACGCTGCGCAAGCCGGAGATGCTGCCGCCACGCGAGATCGCGGCGGCGATCCTTCAGACCGTGCGGGCCAATCTCGGCGCCAGCCCGGACGAGATCGTCCAGACGGTCGCGCGATTGTTCGGGTTCAAGGCCACCAGCGCCCAGCTCCGCGACGTCATCCAGTCCCAGACCGACGCTCTGACCGGCCAGGCCGTGCTGGTGCAGCAGGGAAGCCTGCTGGTGGCCGGAGAGCCCGTCGCTTCTTCGGTCTGAACCTCGACAGGCCGCTCAGCGCAGCACCGGGTCGGCCCGCAGCCGGTCGACCAGGATGTCGACCAGCGCGCGCACCCGGGTGCTGGCGCGGCGGCCGTCCTGGTGCACGACATGGACCGGGATCGGCGGCGGCTCGAACGCCTCCAGCACGATCTCCAGCTGGCCGGCGCGGTGCTCCGCCGCCATTTGGTAGGACAGCACCCGGGTCAGGCCGCGCCCGGCCACCGCGGCGGTCACGGCGATCTCGGCCTGGTTGACGATCAGCCGTGCCCGCGGCGTGACCGTCTCGGTCCGGTCGCCGCGGCGGAACACCCAGTCCCGGGCGGCGATGCCCTGGCCGAACGGGACCGCCTCATGCTCGGCCAGCTCGGCCAGGGTGTGCGGCGTGCCATGCGCGGCCAGATAGGCGGGGGCGGCGCACACCACGCGCCGCAGCGTGCCAACACGGATGGCGCTCAGGCCGGAATCCCGCAGTTCGGCGATGCGCACGGCGACGTCGTAGCCTTCCTCGGCCAGGTTGACGATGCGGTCGACGAAGAAGCTGCGCACCACCATCTGCGGGTGGCGGGCCGTGGCCTCGAGCAGGATCGGCGCGACATGCAGCCGGCCGAACAGTGTCGACGCGGTGACCGAGACCCGGCCGCGCGGCTCGCCATGCGACCCGGCCGCCGCGGCCTCCGCCTCCTCGATCACCGCCAGGATGCGGCGGCAATCCTCCAGGAACCGGGTGCCGGCCTCGGTCAGGCGGACGATCCGGGTGGTGCGATGCAGCAGCCGGGCACCGACCCGCTCCTCCACCGCCGCCACAGCCCGGGTTACCGCCGGCGGCGACAGCGCCAGCTGGCGGGCCGCCGCGGCGAAGCCGCCGGCCTCCGCCACCGCGACGAAGATCCGCATGCTGTCCAGCCGGTCCATGCCGCTATTTCAAAATCTGGAACAGTGTAGTGTCAAGCCTGGATATTCTCGTTACCACGCGGAATAGGCATGTTCAGGGAACGAAAACCTCCCGAAAGGCCGCCGCCATGCCTGTTCCCGCCCAGCCCATCCGGCTCTACCGCCACGTCCTGTCCGGCCACTCCCATCGGGTCGAGCTGTTTCTGTCGCTGCTCGGGCTGCCGGTCGAGATCATTGATGTCGACCTCGCCAGCGGCGCCAACCGCACGCCGGAATTCCTGGCCCGCAGCCCGTTCGGCCAGGTGCCGGTGATCGAGGATGGCGAGGTCACCCTGACCGACAGCAACGGCATCCTGGTCTATCTCGCCAGCCGCTATGACGGCACGGGCCACTGGCTGCCGCGCGACCCGGTGGCCGCCGCCCAGGTGCAGCGCTGGTTGTCCGTCGCCGCCGGGTTCCTGGCCTATGGGCCGGCGGCGGCGCGCCTCGTCACCGTGTTCGGCGCCAAGCTCGACCAGGATGGCGCCAAGAAGATGGCCGCCCGGCTGTACAAAGTGCTGGAGGCGCATCTGGCCGGGGGCCGCTTCCTGACCGGCGCTCAGCCGACCATCGCCGACATCGCGCTGTACACGTACACCGCCGTGGCGCCGGAGGGCGGGGTGTCGCTCGCGCCCTATCCCAACATCCAGGCCTGGCTGGACCGGGTCGAGGCGCTGCCCGGCTTCGTGCCGATCCAGCGCACGGCCGTCGCGGCGTAAGCCGCCGGCAAGTATCGCCTGATACTGAACGCTGCAACCTTTCGAGGTGCATCATGGCCACCGCCACTGTCACAGGCACTCTGGCCGCGCCGCTGCCCGGCTGGCCACATGCCGAGCCGGCGTTCCACCCCGGCGAACAGGCTGTCCAGGCCCGGGTCGGGATTCGCGACCGGATGGCGCAGACCGGGCGGCGGGCCATCCGCGGCATGATGCCGGACCAGCATCGCGACTTCTTCGCCATGCTGCCCTTCGTGGTGGTCGGCAGCCTCGATGCTGCCGGCCGGCCCTGGGCCTCGATCCTGTCCGGCCATCCCGGTTTCCTGAAGTCGCCCGACCCGGAGACCCTGACCGTCGCGGCCCGGGCGGCCTATGGCGACCCGCTGGGCGCCAATCTGGCGGCCGGCGCGCCGATCGGCCTGCTCGGCATCCAGCTGGAGACGCGGCGGCGCAACCGGATGAACGGCACCGTCATCGACCGCTCCGCCGGTGGCTTCGCCATCCGGGTCGGGCAGAGCTTCGGCAACTGCCCGCAATACATCCAGGTGCGCCGGCCGCGCTTCGTCGCCACGCCCGAGAGCTTGGCGAAGAAGCGGCCGGTGCGGGCGGAAGGGCGGGTGCTGTCGCCCCAGGCGGCGGCCTTGGTCGCAAGTGCCGACACCTTCTTCATCGCCACGCGTTCGGCCAAGGCGGGGGCAGCCGAAGCGGAGGCGGGCGGCAGCCCGTCGGAGGGCGTCGACGTCTCGCATCGCGGCGGCAGACCCGGCTTCGTCAGGGTGGAGGAGGAAGGCGGGCAGACGGTGCTGACCGTGCCGGATTTCCTCGGCAACTTCTTCTTCAACACCTTCGGCAACATCGAGGCCGATCCGCGCGCCGGGCTGGTCTTCGTCGATTTCGCGAATGGCGGCGTGCTGCAGCTGATCGGCACGGCCGAGGTGATCTGGAGCGGGCCGGAGGTCGAGGCCTTCGCCGGGGCCGAACGGCTGCTGCGCTTCCGCCTGGCCGAGGGGCATTGGATCGAGGACGCGGTGCCGCTGCGCTGGTCGGCGCCGGAATACGCGTCGCAGCTGGCCGCCACCGGCACCTGGGCGGACGTGGCGCAGACCATGCAGGCAGCGGCGACGCGCAACCAGCTGCGGCCCTTCACCGTCACCGGCGTCGTCGAGGAAAGCAGGACGGTGCGGTCCTTCACCCTGGTCCTGGCGGATGGCGGCAGCGTCGTCGCGCACCAGCCGGGCCAGTTCCTTCCGATCGCTCTGGACATTCCGGGCCGGGACCAGCCGGTGCGGCGCACCTACACCCTGTCCGACGCGCCCGACGGCCACAGTTACCGCATCAGCGTCAAGCGCGAGACCCGGCCGGACGGCACGCCCGGCCTGGCCAGTTCCTGGCTGCACGACCATGTCGGGGTCGGCGACACCATCCGGGCGCTGGCGCCGCGGGGCGACTTCACGCTCGACGCCGACAGCCGCCGGCCGGTGCTGCTGCTGTCGGCCGGGGTCGGGGTCACGCCGATGGTCGCCATGCTGAACCAGCTGGTCGGCCGCAACATAGACCGGCTGCGCCATCCCGGCCGCGGCCTGTGGTTCGTGCATGCCGCCCGCGACGGGTCCGAACATGCCTTCGCCGATCATGTCCGGGGGCTGTCCGGGCGGGCCTACACCCTGACCACGCATATCCGCTACAGCCGGCCGCGGTCGCGGGACGTCCAGGGCCGCGACTATGACGATGCCGGCCATATCGATGCCGACCTGCTGCGCCGCCTGCTGCCGCTCGATGACTATGACGTCTATCTCTGCGGCCCCGCCGGGTTCATGCAAGCGATGCAGCAGGTGCTGGCCCAGCTCGGGGTGCGGCCGGAGCGGATCCGCAGCGAGGCCTTCGCCGCGGCGCCGGCCGGGCCGGCCGATGCGACGCCGCTGCCGCCGGCCGCCGCCACGGCCAAGGTGGAGTTCAGCGCCTCCGGCCGCAGCGCCGATTGGGACCCGTCGAAGGGCTCGCTGCTCGACCTCGCCGAGGCGGCGGGGATCGAGGCGCCATGGAGCTGCCGCTCCGGCCTGTGCGGCACCTGTGCCGCGCGGGTGGTGGCGGGCGCCGTGACCTATGCCGAACCGCCGGCCGGCGCGCCCCGGCCGGGCGAGGCCCTGGTGTGCTGCGCCGTGCCGGCCGGCGACCGGCTCGTGCTGGATTTGTAGGCCGGGAATCCTCCCAAAACCGGAACCAATTCCCCCCTGATGCGTTCGATCAGTCCATTACGGGGGATGCCTTTCGGCATCATGGGAATGTCGCTGCGGCAGTGGCTGGGGCTCGACGGGTTCAAGACGAAGACGGTGGTCTGGCTGACCACCGGCATCGGCGGCTTCCTGGCCGCCGGTGTGGCCGGGCTGATCGCCGTGGCCGGGACGCTGCCGAAGGAAGAGCTGCCGCGCTTCGCCGCCGGCAGCACGATCGATGCGGGACAATGGCGGATCGTGCCGCTGGCGGCCTCGATCGGTCCCGCGGGTCCGGATGGCCGCGCCGCCGGGCCGGGCCGGAAGGTGCTGATGGTCGAACTCGACATGACCAACCGGACCGGCAGCACCCGCAACGACTACACCGACGCGCTGCGCCTCGACCCGGCACTGGCCAAGGCCGCCGGCCAGCCGATGGCGTATCTGGAGCGTGACCGCGCCATCCTGTTCGGACTGCATCCGGACCTGACGGAGCGGGTGGCGATCGCCTGGGAGATGCCGGAGGATGCCGCGGTGCCGGAGACACTGTCGCTGGCGGTGTGGACCGAAGTCTACAAGGCGCAGAACAGCCTCAGCGGGGAATCCGGCTGGTATGCCCCGCACCCGCTCGGCACGCTGATCCTGCCCGTCGCGGCAGCGTCCCCGGCGGCGAACCCGACATGATCCGCCGGCTCGCCCAGCTGGCGGCACTGGCCGTCACCGCGATCCTGCTGATCGCGATGCAGCAGACCACGCCCAGCTTCGACACGCTGACCGGCCCGATTCCGATCTCCGGGATGTCGGGCGAGACCGTCGTCGCTCGCAGCTTCACCGTGCGCGTCGACCGGGTCGAATTCGCCCGCCAGCTGCGCTTCGGCAATCCCGGCTTCGAGCAGAACAGCGACACCGGCGGGGTCTGGGCCGTCGTCACCGCCACCCTGGCGGCGCGCGATGCCACGGTCACGGTCGCGGGCGGCGAATGGGAAGGCCCGACCGGCACCCGCTATTCGCCGAGCGGGCGCCTGTCCGGCAGCCTGCCGCTGGTCTCGCTGCAGACGCTGCAGCCCGGCCTGCCGGTGCGCGGCTGGTTCATCTTCGAGATGCCGGCGGACCAGATGCAGGGGGCGACGCTGCGCGTGTCGCAGGCGCGGTTTCCGCGTTTCGATTCCCTGGTCCGGATCAGTCTCGACTGGACCGATGGCCGGCCGCTGCAGATCCGCGACACGCTCGACCTGACGAAGCCGCCCCTGAGCCTGGGTGGATCATGACCGACACGCCCGTTGACGACACCCTGCTGCGTGCCGGCCGCGACGAGCGTCGCTGGCGCCGCCGCAGCCTGTGGGCGATGGTGATCGCCGTGCCCCTGGCCGTCGTCCTGTCGGGCTGGGAGGGCATCAGCGACCTGGCCCATGGCCGCGAATGGCTCGGGACGACCATCGACGCCGGTGCCGAGGGCCGCTATGCCGGCGCCGACTGGCGGGTGGAGGAGATCCAGGCGATGCCCGACCAGGCGGCCGGGATGCGGCTGCCGCCCGGGGCGGTGCCCATCCGGGTCCGCTTCAGCGTCACGGTGCGGGGGCCCGGCGTCGACGCGTCCTGGCTGCCGTGCCAGGTCGCGCTGGTCGATGGCCAGGGCCGGCGCTGGGCCGCGATGGGTTTCGGCGGCCTGCCGTCCTCGGGCGCCGACGTGATGCTCTGCGGCAGCATCACCCGCGACCCACACCAGCGGGGCGATGTGCTGAAGGTCGAGGAAAGCTTCGCCGTGCCGAAGGATGTGGCGGGATCGGTGGAGCCGACGGTCAGTGTCCAGTCCGAGCGTCCCTGGTTCCTGCGCTTCCACCGCGCATCTTAGATCACGGCGCCGGTTCTTCCTTCCGTGACAGGGCGAAGGCGGTTTCCAGCACCGCGGCGACCAGGCAATAGCGCAGCGCCTCGGGCAGGATGCCTGGCTGGGTGGCGGCCACCACGCTGCCGAACAGCAGCGACGGCACCTGGTTGATCACCAGCCACAGATCGACATCGTGCGGCCCGATCAGATGCGAGATGCCGTACCGGGCCCAGATCGCACCCCAGCCGATCGCCCGCCAGGCGACGATCAGCAGCAGGATCAGCACGAAGCTGGACCCGAGCGTCAGCCGCACGCTGTTGGCGATCGGCAGGTAGCGGTTGCGATAGCCGCGGATGAAATGGTCGATGAAATCGCGCAGGGCCTTCGGCAGACTCCTGTAGCGGCTGCCGATCCGCTCCAGCCGCCGGTGCCGCATCCAGCCGGGGTCGGCGGCGATGTCGTGGCCGTAGATCACGGCCGCCATCATCAGCCAGGCCACCGGCAGGATCGCGTAAATGAACAGGCTTGTGACGATGTCGGACGCGGCAGGCGGGGCCTGTTCGACCGGGACCATCGCGGCTTGGGCGGCCTGGGCGACCGGAACGATCGCCTCCCACAGCCGCCGCAGCGCGTCCCAGACCGGCGTGCCCTCGGCCCAGGCCCAGGCCTCGTTCTTCCATTGCGACAGCACGTAGAGGCCGATGAAGGCCCAGTTGGTCTCGCAGACGATGATCAGGATGCGCCAGACCGGCGCCCCGGTCCGGTCCTTCATCGCCTTGAACAGCCGGCGCAGCGCCCAGGTCACCACGACCGACAGCACCACGAGAGAGGAACCGGTGATGTCGAGCGGGTTGCCGCTGCCGCCGAAGGCCGCCAGGTGCAGGTACTCCATCGAGTATTCCCGCACCGTGTTCGCCAGCAATCCCCAGGCCGTGTAATAGGCGAAGAAGGGCAGCAGGGTGATGGTCAGCACCGCCGCCAGCGAGGACAGCCGGGGAAAGCGCGTGCCATCGGCCGGCACCGTGCCGGCGGGGCCCAGCGCCGTGGCATGGGCGGCGGCCAGGGCGGGCAGCGCGGGCCGCATCACCAGGAACATCGTCACCGTGATGACCAGCTTGACCAGCACCACCAGGGTCAGCGTTGTCAGCCCCAGCAGCCGGTTGGTCAGCCCGGCCTGCACCGACAGCCACACCAGCTGGTCGTTCAGGACGATGCCGACAAGCACCAGCAGCGTCAGCTGCGGCCAGAAGCGTCCCCACAGCCTTCCCGTCAGCACCAGCGGCGCCAGAAATTCCCGTCGCATCCGTCCCCCAACGGCCGGCCCCATCCGGGACAGGGCTCACACTTTGACGGGGACGATAACCCGCGACATAAGCTTTTGTGCCGTGCTCGGCCGAGCCCGGCCGACTGTTCCAGGATCGACCTGCCGATGACATCCGACTTTCCCCAGACGCCGCCGCGGACAGCCGAGCTGGTTCTGGTGACGCCGGATGGCGCGGTCGTGGGCCGCCTGCCGCCGGTCGCGGTGGCGACGCCCTGGTGGCAGGAGGCCTGGCCGGTGGTCCAGGCGGTGCGCGAGCACTACGGCGTCGACGTCACCATCCTGCGGCTGCTGGAGACGGAGCGTGAGCGGCCCCATGGCGGACGTGTCACCTATCTCGCCGAAATCGCACAGCGGGTGCCGGCCGAGCCCTGGTCGGGGGCACTGGAGGAGCATCCCCTCCGTCCATCCTACGCCCGCCTCGGCGGGCCGGCCGCGGACCTGAAGTGGGCATCCGGCATCCTGGCCGGGCACGGCCTGCGGCCGGTGGCGCCGCCCGTCCAGATCCGCAGCTGGAATCTCTCCAGCCTCTGGCGCATCCCGGTCGAGGGGCAGGAGGTCTGGCTGAAGGCGGTGCCCGCCTTCTTTGCGCATGAGGGGCGGCTGCTGGCACGGATGCAGGACCGGCAGGTCCCCAGGCTCCTCGGGCATGGCGACGGGCGGGTGCTGCTGGCCGAGATTCCGGGCGAGGATCTGTATGAGGCGACGCTGCCGCAGCTGCTGGGGATGGTCACGCTGCTGGCCGACTTGCAACGCTCCTGGCAGGGGCGGGTGGATGAGTTGGTCGCGCTTGGCCTGGCGGATTGGCGCGCCCCGGCCCTCGTGCCGGCGATCGCGAGCGTGGTCGAACGGACGGCTGACGATCTCGATGCGGCGGATCGCGCGATCCTCGCCGGCTTCGTGGACGGCCTGCCGCAGCATTTCGCCGACATCGCCGCCTGCGGCCTGGACGACACGCTCGTGCATGGCGACTTCCATCCCGGCAATGTCCGCGGCGCTGGCGAGGCCCTGACCCTGCTCGACTGGGGCGACAGCGGTGTGGGGCATCCGCTGCTCGACCAGCCGGCCTTCCTCGATCGGATTCCCGACGACGCCCTGGCGCCGGTTCGCGCGCATTGGCTGCGACAATGGCGCGAGATCGCTCCGGCCGCCGATCCCGACCGCGCCGCCAAGTTGCTCGCCCCGGTCGCCGCCGCCCGGCAGGCCGTGATCTACCAGCGCTTTCTCGACAACATTGAACCGGCGGAGCGCGTGCATCACCGCGCCGATCCCGCCGATTGGCTCCGCCGGACTTTGACGATCCTCGGCGAGGCCGGGCAGGGACGCTGACCGGCCCCTATACCGAAGTATGATCCCCGTACCACTGAAGGTTACGGCAGTGACCGCCAATATAATGGTCGGTGATCTCGAAAAGGCGTCTGCTTCCCCGGCGCATCACTGTCGGGATCGCCATCATGGCCAGCGCCGGGACACCGCGCGTTTCGCTTGAAACACCGGCCGCACCGGCGGCCCGATCCCGACATGTGAGCCAGCGTGCCAATCGGCCTTGGCCAACGGCGCGGGCGAGGGCCCGGACACCAGCTGGTCCGGACTCCCCTTCGCCGCCTCCCCGGGGAAGACGATCGACGCGTGGATCTCACGACGCCGCCGCACCGCCACGGTGTTTCGGCGTGCGGTCCGGCCCCTGAAAAGCCGGGACCACGACAAGGACTGGAGGAAAAACCATGACCATGTTCAACCGCCGCGCCGCACTCGGCACCATGGCTGCGGGCGGCCTTGCCGTCGCCGCGGGTGCCGCACATGCCCAGGACACGAACGCCCTGCAGCCGAAGGAACCCGGCCGCGGCGGCACCGATCAGGGCCCGCGCGACCTGGTGCGCGACCAGGAGAACCCGAGCTTCCTGAACCCGCCGCGGACCGACAGCGGCACGTTCCAGAACCTGCGCTATTCCTTCTCCGACTCGCATATGCGCCAGGAGGAGGGCGGCTGGACCCGCCAGGTCACGATCCGCGAGCTCAGCGTCTCCAAGAACATCGCCGGCGTGAACATGCGCCTGAACGCCGGCGGCACGCGTGAGCTGCATTGGCACAAGCAGGCGGAATGGGCCTACATGCTCTATGGCGAGGCGCGGATCTCCGCCGTCGACGCCGCGGGCAACAACTTCGTCGACGATGTCGGTGTCGGCGACCTCTGGTACTTCCCCTCGGGCATCCCGCATTCGATCCAGGGCCTGGGCAAGGATGGCTGCGAATTCCTGCTCGTCTTCGACGACGGTGAATTCGACGAGGACGGCACCTTCCTGCTGAGCGACTGGTTCAAGCATGTGCCGACCGACGTGCTGGGCAAGAATTTCGGCGTCGACCCGAAGTATTTCGGCCACACGCCGGACCCGCGTGAACGCTACATCTTCAACCTGCCGGTGCCGGGCCCGCTGGCGGGCGACAAGATCGCCGGCGCCAAGCAGGTGCCGCAGGTCTTCAGCCACAAGATGATGGCGCAGGATCCGATCAAGACCAGGGGCGGCACGGTCCGCATCACCGATTCCTCGGTGTTCCCGGCCTCCAAGACGATCGCGGCGGCGCTGGTCGAGATCGAGCCGGGCGGGATGCGCGAGCTGCACTGGCACCCGAATGCCGATGAATGGCAGTACTACATCGAAGGCCAGGCCCGCATGGGCGTGTTCGGCGCGGTCGGGTCCGCCCGCACCATCGACTATGTCGCCGGCGATGTCGGCTACGTGCCCTTCGCCATGGGCCACTACATCGAGAACACCGGCTCCACGACGCTGCGCTTCCTCGAGATGTTCAAGAGCGGCTACTACGCCGACGTCTCGCTGAACCAGTGGCTGGCCCTGACGCCGCCGGAGCTGGTGCAGGGGCATCTCAATCTCGACAAGACCGTCATGGACGCGCTGCGCAAGCAGAAGTCGCCCGTGATTCCGGCCTGAACCCGTCCCGGGGTTTCTGGTCTCGGCGTATCAGATGAGGAGAGCGGGCTTGTACCGTGACACGATTGCGAAATACGCCGAGGCCGGTGCCCACAAGGCCGTGATGGCCAGGCTGCACCTGTTCAGCTTCCTGGTCGGCTCGGCCCTGGCCGGCGCCTATATCGGCTTCGGCGACATCTTCATGTTCACCGTGGGCGCCCATGCCGATCCGGCCTGGGCGCACCTGGTCATGGGGGCGGTTTTTGCATCGGCCCTGACCATCGTGATCTTCGCGGGGTCGGAGCTGTTCACGGGCACGGCGATGTACATGCCGTTCGCCGTTCTCAGGGGGTCGAGCAGCACGCTCGACCTCCTTCTCGTCTGGGTGATGTGCTGGCTCGGCAACCTCGTCGGCGCCATCGTGCTGGCGGCGCTGCTGCACATGGCCGGCGGCGGCACCCTGCTGGCCGACGGCAGCAGCGAGTTCTTCACCGTCGTCGCCGCGAAAATGGCGGCGCCGGGCTATGAGCTGTTCGCCCGTGGCCTCTTGTGCAACTGGCTGGTCTGCCTGGCCATCTGGATGTGCGGCCGCACCGAGAACGATGCGGCCAAGATCGCGCTGATCTTCTGGCCGATCGCGATCTTCGTCGCCTGCGGCTTCGAACATTCGGTCGCCAACATGTTCGTGTTCGCCCTGGCCCTGCTGGGTGAGCATCCCGACACTGTCAGTTTCGGCGGCGCGGTCCATAATCTGTTGTGGGTGACACTCGGCAATCTCGTCGGCGGCGGCCTGATGGTCGGGCTGGGCTATTGGGTGCAGGAGCGCGGCAGCGAGGCAACTGCTGCGGCCGGGGTCCCGAATGCGGCGCCGCGGCCCGCAAACGTCATGCCGCGGGTGTAAGGGTTTCGTCGGTGATCCGCCGATGTGTTCGAGGAGCAGTGCCATGGCCAAGGACCAGGATGTCCCGGGCGTCAAAGCCTATGACGGCCCGGCCGGCGGCTGGGGCGCGCTCGGGGCCGTCGCCCGGGCGATCAAGGACCAGATGGCGATCGCGGAAGATACCCGCGCGCTGTTGCGGATGAACCAGCCGGCGGGGTTCGACTGCCCCGGCTCGCCTGGCCCGACCCGAAGCACACCTCGTCCTTCGAATTCTGCGAGAACGGCGCCAAGGCGGTGACCTGGGAAGCGACCAGCAAGCGCACGACCCCGGAATTCTTAGCGGCGCATCCGGTCGGCGAATTGTGGACGTGGTCCGACCACGCCCTCGAGGACGAAGGCCGCCTCACGCATCCGATGATCCACGACGCCGCCAGCGATCGTTTCGTGCCGATCAGCTGGGACGACGCCTTCGCGAAGATCGGCGAGGGCCTGCGCGCGCTCGATCATCCGGACCAGGCCGAGTTCTACACCTCGGGTCGCGCGTCGAACGAAGCGGCATTCCTCTATCAGTTGATGGGCCGCGAATTCGGCACCAACAACTTTCCCGACTGTTCGAACATGTGCCACGAGGCGACCAGCGTCGGCCTGCCGAAGTCGATCGGCGTCGGCAAGGGCACGGCCACGCTCGAGGACTTCGATCATGCCGACGCCGTGTTCTGCGTCGGCCACAACCCCGGCACCAATCATCCGCGCATGCTGACGACGCTTCGCGAAGTGGCGAAGCGCGGCGCGCCGATCGTCGTGTTCAATCCGCTGCGCGAGCGCGGCCTCGAACGCTTCACC
>NZ_JBYRFX010000655.1:0-1621 GCF_057815775.1 Inquilinus sp. | reverse complement strand
TTCAGGGCGACGGAGCGGCGGATGCCGAGGAACAGATGGTCGAAATGGGTTGCCGCGGCCCCGGCCTTGGCGTCGTCGTCAACCTTGAGGGCCGCGAGGCTCCTGACCTTGAACGCCCGGGCCAGCTCGCCACTGAGCGCTTCCATCTCCGACAGCAGCGTCCACTCCTGCGCAAACACCTCCGCCGGGGATCCGGCGGTGGGTGTCTGGGGCGTGGGCGCTGTGTGTTTCATCCCTTGATGAGAACATAAAGGGAACAATGAGTCGAGGGATAATACTGCCCGACCACCCTTCGCCGTCATCGCGAGCGCAGCGACGCGATCCAGGCCCGACCCCGCAGACCGAGCGGCGGGCGGCAATTCTGGATCGCCACGGCGCTGCGCGCCTCGCGATGACGGTGTGGGTTGGCTCAGCCTTACACACCCCGCCAACCGCTCTAGCGGGCGACCAGCTCGATGTTCGGGTGCTCGGCGATGATCTGCAGCACGATCTCGAAATAGGTCGCGCCGGTGCCGCTTTCCAAGTCGGCGAGGGCCTGGCCGATCAGCTCCTGGTCGTACATCTCGGGGTGCTGCAGCTTGTCGCGATAGAATGTCTGCGTCACACCGAAGCCCAGATCGGCCCTGGTCTTCTCCATGTTCCGCCAGACCAGCATGACAGGCTCGTCGCCCCTGATCGGGCCGTAGCCGCCATAGAGCACGTCGTTCAGCGCATCCAGGCTGGGGCCGAGCGTCCAGTCCTCGCCGGCCATGAACACGCGGTTGAGCTCGTCGTAGAAGGACGGGATATCGCGGATGGCATTGCCGTCGATGGTGATGACCGTCTTCAAGACACGCCTTCCGCAGCCCGGTCAGACCGACCCGTCGCCAGCCTAGACCAGGCCGTTCGCGAACATCCAGTTCTCCAGCCCGGACACGCTTTCGGCCTGGACCATCCGGTAGCTCGTGCTCGACCGCTGCAGCATGCCGGTGGCGGGGTCGTAGGAAGTCGGCGGATCGACCTGCTGCGGAAGGTAACCCATGTTGTTGCTGATCTTGGGGTCGTAGACCCAGCGCTTCGAGCCATCGACCCAATACATCCGGGTGACCGGGTCTTCCCAGCGCTTGTTGGCGCCGTTGTAACTGATGACGCTGTATTTCGAGACGTCGGTCTTGGTCGGGTCGAGCGGCAAGGCGAGATAGGATTCGTCGTCCTGGGTCAGCACCGGCTTGCCGTCGTCGAGCTTGATGCCCTTGCTCTGGGTGGCGATGACGTCGGCCTGGTGCGGGGTCAGCGTCTTGAAGAAATCGATCATGTCCTGGTCGGACTTGCCGAGCTGCTTGAACACGGCGCTGAGGCCCGGGCCGGCGCTGCGGCCGCCATCGTCGGTGGTCCGGGCCTTGCTGATGACGTCGGCGACGTTGGACGGCACCCCGCGATATTCGAGATAGCGCTGGTCGGCATCGTCATAGGTGTGGGCCGTGTCGTACCGGCCCTTGAAATAAACGATCCCCGAGCCGACCAGCATCAGGGCCGCACCGATCCCGGTCCAGGCCGAAGCGCCCAGGCCAAAGACCAGGCCGGAGCCGCCGGTGATCTCCAAGGTCTGGGCCGAGGCGGCGGTGATGAAGGCCGAGTCGCC
>NZ_JBYRFX010000654.1:0-2416 GCF_057815775.1 Inquilinus sp. | reverse complement strand
CCCAGCCCAGCGCCCGGCCGGGGCCCTGGGGGGTGCACAGCTCGACCATCGCCGCCGGGCTCAGCAGCCGGCCGCGCAGCAGCACCAGCCCGAAATCCAGCCCGCCGCGGGCGGTGCCGAACAGCCCGGCATGGCCGGCGGCGCCGCCGAGCGACCAGGCGTTCTCGTCATGCACCTCGCCGCGCAGCAGCCGGTTGCGGACCGCGCAGACCTCGGTCGCCGCGGATTGCGCCGCCACCGGCGCGAAGCTGAGGCCGGTGCCGACCGGCAGCTGGCCGAATGGCACGCCGCGCCAGCGTTCGACCACGAAGCCGAGCAGCATGTAATTGATGTCGGAATAGACCGGCTCGGCCTTCACCGGCCAGTGCTTGCGGATCACCGCGGTGCGGCGCTGGTCGGCCGGGCCGGGCCAGAGATAGATCCGCTCCTGCGCCGGCAATCCGCTGGAATGGTCGATCAGCCGGCGCAGCGGGATCGCGCCATGCAGCGGCGCCGCGTCCGGCAGGTGCTTGGACAGGGGATCGTCGAGATCGACCACCCCCTCCTCCACCAGCCGCAGGATCTCGGTGACCGTGACGATGACCTTGGTCAGGCTGGCCAGGTCGAACCAGGTGTCGCGCTGCAGCACTTCCGGCTTCGGCAGGGTGGTGGCGACGCCGCCCCAGCGCAGCGCGCGCTGGCCGTCGGCCGTGGCGATGCCAAGGGCAGCGCCCGGAATCCGTCCTTCCTCCAGGGCCAGGGCCACGGGAGCGAAAGCGTGATCGGCAAGGGTCTCGAGGCTCATGCGGGGGGCTCGTCGGGACGGACGGGCCGTTAGAGCACGAGGGCGCCCAAGGCGGCAAGACCAGCGGCAAGACCCATGCCAGGACTGGCGGCATGACCGGGCGGCGAGACCGGTGGTTGGACGGCCGCGAGGCCCATGCTAGACCGTCGGCGCAACGCCCATAAGAAACGGTCCTTGTCATGTCCCGCACCGCCGCCCGCGCCCTGGTCGACACCCTGCGCCTGAACGGCGTCGACACCATCTTCTGCGTGCCGGGGGAAAGCTACCTGGCCGTGCTCGACGCGCTGCACGACGTGCCGGAGATCAAGGTCGTGGTCTGCCGCCAGGAAGGCGGTGCCGCCTACATGGCCGATGCCTACGCCAAGGCCACCGGCAAGCCCGGCATCTGCTTCGTCACCCGCGGCCCCGGCATCACCAACGCCTCGGTCGGCATCCATGTGGCGCAGCAGGACAGTTCGCCGGTCATCGTGTTCATGGGCCAGGTCGGCCGCGACATGTTCGAGCGCGAGGCGTTCCAGGAGGTCGATGTCCGCAAGGTCTTCGCCTCGATGACCAAATGGGCGGCGCAGATCGACGATGCCGACCGGGTGCCGGAGTTGGTCTCTCACGCCTTCTACACCGCCACGTCAGGCCGGCCCGGCCCGGTGGTGCTGGCGCTGCCCGAGGACATGCTGGTCGAGACGACCGACGCGCCCGATGTCCGGCCCTTCACCCCTGTCGAGACCGACATCGGCGCCGGCGCGCTGGAGCGGCTGCGCAGCCTGCTGGCCGAGGCCAAGCGCCCGCTGCTGCTGCTCGGCGGCGGTGGCTGGAACGCCCAGGCCCGCGCCGATATCCAGGCCTTCGCCGAGGCCTGGGAGGTGCCGCTGACCGTGTCCTTCCGCTGCCAGGATTACGTCGACAACGACCATGGCCACTATGCCGGCGATGTCGGCATCGGCCCGAACCCGAAGCTGGCGGAGCGGGTGAAGACCACCGACCTGCTGGTCGTGCTGGGCGCCCGTCTCGGCGAGATGACCACCAGCGGCTACACCCTGCTCAACGTGCCGGTGCCGGCCCAGCGCCTGGTCCACATCCATGCCGGGGCGGAGGAGCTGGGCAAGGTCTACCAGCCCGAGCTGGCGATCAACGCCGGGTCCGCCGCCGTCGCCGCCGCCCTGCGCGGCCTGGCCCCGGCCGGCGACCTGGCCGCCCGGCGCGACTGGGTACGCGCCGCCCGCGCCGATTACGAGGCCTGGCAGCAGCCGGTGGTGTCGCCCGGCCCGGTGCAGATGTCGGAGATCGTGCGCTGGCTGGTCGGCCGGCTGCCGGCCGATGCCATGATCTGCAACGGCGCCGGCAACTACGCCACCTGGTTCCACCGCTTCTACCGCTACCGCGGCTGGCGCACCCACTCGTGCCGGGCGGCCAGGTCGCCGGCCGGGGCCAGGCCGCGCAGGGCGGCGGCGACGCCGGCGCTGCCGGCGTTGATCGCCAGCTCAGGCTGGTACACCTTGCCCAGCTCTTCCGCCCCGGCATGGATGTGGACCAGCCGCTGGGCCGGCACCGGGACGTTCAGCAGGGTGTAGCCGCTGGTGGTCATCTCGCCGAGCCGGGCGCCCAGCACGACCAGCAGGTCGGTGGTCTTCACCC
>NZ_JBYRFX010000653.1:0-9347 GCF_057815775.1 Inquilinus sp. | reverse complement strand
GACACCGCCCTTGCGCTTCGCCGGCTCGACCACCTTCAGCGTCTTCAGCCGCGGCGCCGGGTCGACGCCCAGATCGGCCGGGGTGATGGTGTCGAGCTGCTTCTTCTTCGCCTTCATGATGTTCGGCAGCGACGCGTAGCGCGGCTCGTTCAGGCGCAGATCGGTGGTGATGATGGCCGGCAGCTTGACCCGGATGGTCTCAAGCCCGCCATCGACCTCGCGGGTCACCAGCGCCGTGCCGTCCTCGATCACCAGCTTCGAGGCGAAGGTTGCCTGGGCCCAGCCCAGCAGCGCCGCCAGCGACTGGCCAGTCTGGTTGGCGTCGTCGTCGATCGCCTGCTTGCCCAGAATCACCAGCTGCGGCTGCTCCTTGTCGACCAGCGCCTTCAGCAGCTTGGCCACGGCCAGCGGCTGCAGCTCGACATCGGTCTGCACCAGGATGCCGCGGTCGGCGCCCATCGCCAGGGCGGTGCGGATCGTCTCCTGCGACTGCGCCGGCCCGATCGACACGGCAATGATCTCGGTCGCCTTGCCGGCTTCCTTGATCCGGATCGCTTCCTCGACCGAGATTTCGTCGAAGGGGTTCATCGACATCTTGACGTTGGCAAGGTCAACGCCGGACCCATCGGCCTTGACCCGGACCTTGACGTTGAAGTCGATCACCCGTTTGACCGGGACCAGGATCTTCATCGGCTCGCACTCCATCGGACGGCGCTTTTCGCGCTGCGGTATGACGCTTTTAACGGCCGCGGGCCGGATCGGCAACCGGCCAGGGGGATCAGGACAAAGGCCCGATTTTCGGGCCTTCGGTCCATCCGGTCCGCGACGGTTTGTGCTCCGCTGCCGACGGCGGCCCCGTGTTCCGCCGTCGCGGTGCGCTTACTTGGCCGGCTGGCCGGGGTCGAAGGTCGGCCCGCCCATGCAGGGCGCGACGATGTCCGAGCACTGCGCGGTGCGCTGATAGCCGCCGGTGGTGCGGTAGGACACCTCGGCGACGCGGCCATCGACCACGGTGAAGGTCGCCTCGCAATAGGTCGGGTCCAGCGCGCTGGTGCCGACCGGGATGCCGACGCCGGAATTGACCGGGCTGATGCCGATGCTGGAGCCGGGCCCACCGCCGCCGTAGCTGCCGATGTCGGCCGCCTGGTCCGCGGCCATCCCGGCGCTCTGATAGGTGAAGTACTGGGTGTTGCCGACGCTGCGGGTGCGGCTGGGCGTGCCGGCGCAGGACAGCAGCCGGGCCTGGCTGGTGCCGACCAGCTCGGACTGCGCAGCCAGGGCCTGCTGTTGCCGGGCCGCGCGCTCGGCGCAACCGCCGGCGAGGACGAGGACGGCGAGCCCGGCCAGGACAGCGTAGCGGCGAATCATGAAACACTCCGGAAACAGAAATGACGACTTCGACCACGATACCACGCCCGGCGCGATCGCAAGCCCGCTTCCGCCATGCCGGGGCGGCCCTTGGCCGTCCCCTGGCAGGTCACAGCTGCTTGGCGATGCGCTGAGCCATGTCCTGCGGCGCCAGCTGCGGCGGCAGGATGTCCCGCACCGACCAGTCCGGCCCCATCAGATAGGTGAAGGCGGAATGGTCCATCAGATAGGTCGAACTGCCCTGCACCTCGGCCTTCTGGTAGTAGACGCGGAACGCCTTGGCGGCCTTGGCGACCTGCTCCGGCGTGCCGGTCAGGCCGACCATGCGGGGATAGAAGGCCTGGGCGTATTGGCCGACCACCTCGGGCGTGTCCCGCTCCGGGTCGATGGTGATGAACACCGGCACCACCTGGTCGGCCTTGGGGCCGAGTTGGTCGAGGGCCGTGGCCATGGCCGACAGCTCGGTCGGGCAGACGTCGGGGCAGGTGGTGTAGCCGAAGAAGATCAGCGCGAACTTGCCGGCGAAAGCGGTCTCGGTGACCGGCTTGCCGGCTTGGTCGACCAGCGCGATCGGGCCGCCGACGCTGCCGAAGCCCTGGCCGGCGGGGCCGGGCCGGCCCGGCGGGCCCAGCCAGAAGGCGACGGCAGCGGCGATGGCTATGGCGGGCACCGCGAGCACCAGGATCCGCAGGATCCGCTTCTTCCACATCTCGACCCGCCCTCAGCCTTGCGTCATGGTCTGCCCGTCATAGGGGGCGCAGGCCCGCCATGAAAGGGCGCGCAGCGTCGCACAGCAACGGGGATTTCGCATGGCCGGTCAGGATCGCAAGGGACCGTCGGCAACCACCGCCACCACGGATGAGGAAAGCGGCACGGCGGGCGGCAATGACCGGCGCCAGGCGCTGGCAGCGCTGGAGATCATGCGCCGGCGCGGGCTGATCGACGAGGCGACCTATCTCGCGCGCAAGCAGGAGATCGAGGCGGGCTGAGCCCTTCGTTACCGGGCGATCGGTCCACCGGTCACCTCGACACAGCGCCGCACCAGTAGGGCGACGATGACCCCCAGCCAGGCGCCGGCGACGATGTCAGCCGGGTAATGCGAGGTGACGACGACGCGGCTCAGCGCCACCAGCCCGCCCAGCGTAGCGAAGGCCCAGCCCCAGCGCGGATACAGGATCCACAGCGCGGCCATGGCGGTGGCGATGGTCTGGGCGTGGCCGGACGGGAAGCTGTTCGAGAACAGGTCCCAGCCGAAGGGGTGGGGAGCGAAGGCGTCCTGGCGGAACAGGTGGCGCGGCCGCGGCCGGCCGATCACAGCCTTCAGCACCCAGTTGGACAGCGTCGTCGCGATCAGTGCCGTCAGCATGAAGCCGAAGCCGCGCGCCCGCCGCAGCCGCCGGGCCCGCACATCGCCATAGGCGGTCAGGAAGGCGGCGAAGCGCCAGCCGAGCCAGCCCAGGATCGCCAGCCCGTACCACCACACGCCCAGGCCGATATCGGTGAAAACCTTGATCGCGCCGATCACCGGGGCGTTGCGATGCGCCTCGAACCACAGCGCCGCCGGCCGATCGACGAAGGCGACCAGCAGGACGCAGGCAACGGCGGCGGCGATGCCGCTGGCCAGCACCAGCCGCCCGGCCCGGCGATGCCCCGATCCGGCTCCGGATCCGGCGAGAGTTTCCGACAGCCCCAAGCGCGCCTCCGACATGCCGGTCGTTTACGCCGGAATGGCGGGGGCGGGAAGCGTCGTTCCGATGGTGGGGCGTGGTCGAGGCGATCGGTGAGGGGCGCCCGGCAGAGATATGGTATCAGACCCTCGTGCGTCGAAGGCCGTGCCCATTCTCCGTTGACCTGAAGGGGTGTGCGATGGCGTTGAATCGTGCCGATTTCTACGACGCCGAACTTCGGCGGCACAATGAGGTCTTCCGGGCCGCCCTCAAGGTCGGGCTGCGCGATCGCGTGCTCGATATCGGATGCGGGGCGGGGCAGACCACGCGCGAAGCGGCCCGCATCGCGGTGCAAGGCAGCGTGCTGGGCGTCGACGTCTCGGCCGAGATGCTCGGGATCGCCCGTCAGCGCAGCGTGCAGGAGGGGTTGCGGAATGCCGATTTCGACGAGGCCGACGCCCAGTCGCGGGTGTTTCCCCCGGCCGGCTTCGACCTGTGCATCAGTCGGTTCGGGACGATGTTCTTCACCGATCCGGCGGCGGCCTTCGCCAATATCGGCCGGGCGATGCGGCCGGGCGCGCGCCTGGTGTGGATGGTGTGGCAAAGCCGGGACCGCAACGAGTGGGCGACCGTCATCCGGCAGGCGCTGGAGCCGGGGGGTGCCCTGCCGGCGGAGGTCCCTCCGGCGTTTTCGCTGGGTGATCCCGCCGTCGCCACACATGTCCTGAACGCATCCGGCTTCGTCTCGGTCGACTTTGCCGAGGTCCATGAACCGGTCTTCTATGGTCCGGATGTCGATGCCGCCTATGAGGCCGTGGTCGGCCTGCAATTCGCCAGGGACTTGCTGACGCGGGCGGATGCCGAGGGCGACGCGGCGCGACGGCGGCTGCGCGACCTGCTGGAAACCCACCTGACCCCGGACGGGGTGCTGTTCGATTCCCGCGCATGGATCATCACGGCGAAGATTTGAGGCCGCGCGCGAAAGCGTGTCCTCACAGGTCGAGCACGAGATCCTCCGTGGGGCGGCTGCAGCAGATCAGCACCGTGCCGTCGGCCGGCGGATCGATCGGCGTGGGCTGGTAGTCGACGGTGCCGGCGATCAGCCCGGTCTGGCAGTTGTGGCAGACGCCGGTCCGGCACGACCACCGGACCGGGACATCGCACGCCTCGGCCAGCTCGAGCAGGCTGTGGACATCCGGCCGCCAGGGGACGGCGAGGCCGCTGCGCGTGAACGTGACCTGCGGCCCGGTGCCCGTGGCGCCATCCGGCAGGTGCGGCGGGCGCTTCGCACTGGCGGCCACGCCCGGCGTCATCGAGGGGCCGGACCCGAACGCCTCGGTGTGGATGCGGCCGGCGGCAACCCCCCAGGCCGTGAGGCCGCTGGTGAATTCGCTCATGAACGCGGCCGGCCCGCACAGATAGACATCGGCGTCGCGCGGCACGCCCAGCGCCTGCAGTACGCCCACACTCAGGCGGCCGGCGGCATCGAAGTCGCGCCCGGGCCGGTCGGCGGGGCCGGGCGCGCTGTAGCGGGTGTGGCTGCGGCCATGCGCCAGGGCCGCCAGCAGCGTGCGCACTTCGGCGGCGAATGGCTGCTCCCCGCCGTTGCGCGATCCATGGATCCACCAGACCTCCCGGGCGGATGACGCGGCGGCCAGGGCGTGCAGCATGGCGAGGACCGGTGTCGCGCCGATCCCGGCGCTCAGCAGGACGACCGGACCGGCACCCGGCTGCAGCACGAAGCTGCCGCGCGGGGCGCTGGCGTCGACGACATCCCCGACCTGGATGTTCCTGTCGATGTAAGCCCCGGCCAGACCGTGGGCTGTGACGCCGACGCTGATGCGATATTGGGCGGTGCCCTGCGCGCCCGACAGCGAATAGCTGCGCAGCAGAGTGGCGGCGCCCGATGCGGGCTTGAGCCGCAGCACGACGAACTGCCCGGGCGATGCCGGCGCCAGCGGCTGCGCATCGACGGATTCGAACACCAGCGAGGTCACGCTGCTGCTCTCGCGGATTTTCCCCGCCACAAGCAGCGGCCGGAACCCCGGCCAGGCCGGGGGCGGGGCGGTCGCCGGACCCAGCCCGGGATTGCCCGCCGCGGCATCGCCACCCTCGCGGCGCTGCTTCAGCAGTGCCTCGAACGAGCTGCGCCAGCCCGCGCTCAGGGCCGGGATGCGCAGCGCCTGCTCCAGCTCTTCGGTCGGATGGCCCGGCAGGTACAGCAGCGCGTTGACCTGGGCAACGGTCAGCGGCTCGGGGCCCGCGGTAAGCTGTACGATCTCGTCGCCGGCCTCGACCTCTCCCTCCTCGATGACGCGGAGGTAGAACCCCGGCCGGCCCTCCGCCACCAGCATGGCGGCCATCTGCGGTTCGTCCATGCGGATGCCGACGCGGTAGCAGGTGACGCGGGGCTGGGTCACCTCGAACACCGCCTGCCCGATCCGATAGCGATCGCCGATGCGGACATCGTCGTCCGACAGGCCGTCGACGGTGAAATTCTCGCCGAACTGCCCGTAGCCCAACTCGGCCCGGCCCAGCCGCCGCTCCCAGTGCCGATAGGAGTCGAGCTGATAGACGAAGACGGCCCGATGCTCCCCGCCATGCCCGGCGAGGTCGCCCTGGCCGTCGCCATCGATGTTGAGGCGCCGGACCATGCGCCGGCCCTGGACCGGCTCTTTCCAGACCGCGGTCCGCACCGTCATGCCGCGCCACGCGATCTCGCGCGGCAGGCCGACATTGACCGAAAGCAATCGCGCCATGATTCGCTCTGCGCCAGAGGTCCGGATGGGCTGAGCTTGTTCCCACGGCGGGTCGGGGGCAAGGACATCGGTGCGAAGCCCTCCACCCTGGTGACCTGCCGTCGGAAGCCCGATTGCAGTGGTATTATCCGGCGACCAATGTTCATGATACGTTCCATGGACAACCCGCAATCCGACTCCAGCGCGACCCGGCCGACCGATCCCGACCTGAAATGGACGGGATGGGCGCTGGAGGCGCTGCGCGAAACGGTCGAGATCGATCTGCGTGCCAAGCGCGTGGTCGAGCGGCAGATGGCGATCCCGGGGGAGGCGGCGCCCGATGCCGCGGTGATGCAGGCCCGCCTGTCCCGGTCGGTGCGGCTATCGATCGCGATGACCGAGCGGATCCGGACCGACTACCTCATGCGCCGGGACGGGCGGACGCAGTCGGGCGAGCAGGAGCGCCGGCAACGGCGGCGGGCGCAGGCGCCCGACCTGGTCGCGGCGGCGGCGGCCCTGCCCGGCGATGCCGAGGACGCCGAACGGGTGCGGGCGATGGTGCGGGAGGATCTGGTCGAGGACGAGATCCTGGACGTGCAGATCGACCGCCTGTCGCCGGAGGAGTTCGTGCGGGCGGTGTGCCGCAAGATCGGCCTGCCGCCGGACCCGTCCTGGGTGCCGCGCGGCTGGGACGAGGCTGGCGAGGCGACGGCGGAGACGGTTGAGCGCCGACACATGCAGGACTGGCCTCGGCCCCCAAATGAGTCCGCCGCCGGCCGGCCTTTGCCGAAACCGTGGCAACCCGACAGCAGTTGAATGCCAATTCGGCGCGACCGCCTGTGAATCCATTCACCAGCCAGCCCGAACTTCCACTCTCCCCCTCCCCTTGCGGGAGGGGGGAAGGGGAGGGGTCTGCGTGCGTCCGCACGCGGATGGCCTGCCGACGGTCCTGGCCGCGACACCCCCTCCCCCTACCCCCTCCCGCGAGGGGAGGGGGAGAATTGAAAATCAACCGGAACCCATGCGGCCAACCGTCCCTTGCCCTATCCCCTCCAGGGGGATAGGTTCTTAACATGAGCCATGCCAACAACCCTGACATCATCGGCCGGCTGAAGCGGGCCCAGGGCCATCTCGCCGCCACGCTGCGCATGGTCGAGGCCGGCGAGGACGGCCTTGCCATCGCCCAGCAGCTCCAGGCCGTGGTCAAGGCGGTGGAGAAGGCGAAGACCATGCTGATCCTCGACCATGTCGACCATTGCGTCGCGCATCTGGCGAACGGAGCGGCCGAGGGCGGTGACGCCCGGCTCACGGCCGAAGGCCGAGACGCCCGGCTCGCCTCGCTGCGCGAGATCACCAAGTATCTGTGAGCCCCATCTCTGTGAGATTGCCATGTGCTGCCGTGTCGCCGTCGAACGGGTCTATCGCGAACTCTGCGCCCGGGCCGAACCGCCGGAGTGGGCGTTCGAGGCCGCGCTGACCCTGTACCGCCACAACCATCCCGACGTGCCGGTCGCGGTGGCGGCCCGCGATGTCCGGGACTGGACCGGCCACCCAACCACGCTGCACTGACCGCTCCACACCGACCGCTGAAGGGCCGCGCCGATGCACAGCCATTCCCTGGACTCCTGGCGGCACGACCATGTGTTCCTCGGCGCCGGCCATGACCGCAACGAACGCCGCACCCGCTGGGTGGTGCTGCTGACCGCGGCAATGATGGTGGCGGAAATCGCCGGCGGCCTCGCCTTCGGGTCGATGGCGCTGCTGGCCGACGGGCTGCACATGGCGACCCATGCCGGCGCGCTCGGCGTCGCGGCGCTGGCCTATCGCTATGCCCGCCGCCATGCCCGCGACCCGCGCTTCGCCTTCGGCACCGGCAAGCTGGGCGACCTTGCCGGCTTCGCCAGCGCGCTGGTGCTGGCGGTGGTGTCGGTCGGCATCGGCTGGGAATCGGTGGTGCGCCTCATGAACCCGGTCGCCATCGCCTATGACGAGGCGATCGCCATCGCCGTCATCGGCCTCGGCGTCAACATCGCCAGCGCCTGGCTGCTGCGCGACGACGACCACCACCACGGGCACGATCACGGTCATTCTCACGATCATGACCACGGCCACCATCATCATGACCGCGACCACAACCTGCGGGCGGCCTATCTCCATGTGCTGGCCGATGCCGTGACCTCGGTCGGCGCCATCCTCGGCCTGCTCGCCGGCCGGCTCTACGGCTGGGCCTGGATGGATGCAGTGATGGGTATCGTCGGCGGCGTCATGATCGCGCGCTGGTCCTGGGGACTGCTGCGCGATTCGGGCGCGGTGCTGCTGGACGCGGTGCCGGATCCCGGCCTGGCCACGGCGATCCGCGACCGGCTGGAAACCGACGGCGACCGCATCGCCGACCTGCATCTCTGGCGCCTCGGGCCCGGCCATGCCGCGGCGATCGTGGCGCTGGTCAGCGACCGGCCGCTGCCGCCGGCACAGTACAAGGCCCGGCTCGGCAGCCTGCCCGGCCTGTCGCATGTGACGGTCGAGGTCAATCTCTGCGACCATGCCCATGCCCATGCCCATGCGGCTTGAGGCCTGGGAGCCTGCGGCTGATTGCCGTGGCGCTTTCCGGCGGCATCGCCGCCATTCTGCGCCGCGCCGTCCCGGAGGGGGCGGCCTGAAGACTGGGAGACCGCCCAGAATTGGGAGATTAATGGTGCGCTGCCTGCCGATCCTCGCCGCCGCCGCCCTGGCGCTGACCATGCCGCTCACCGCCGCGCAGGCCGAGGTCGCGTCGGCCCAGTCGCCCGGCGCCGCCAGCCTGTCCGACCGGCTGGCGCTCTTCGCCCTGGTCCAGTCGCTGCGCGCCGGCCTCGGCGCCACCGACAGCGCCACCCTGTTCCTGGAGGATTGGTGCGGCCGCTATGGCCTGGCCCCGGTGGGCAAGATCGTGGCCAAGCGGGTGCCGGGCGAGGTGAAGCTGACGCCTGAGCAGCGGGCGCGGCTGGAGATCGACGAGTCAGAGCCGGTGGTCTATCGCCGGGTGCAGCTGACCTGCGGCGACCAGGTGCTGTCCGAGGCCGACAACTGGTACCTGCCGAACCGGCTGACGCCCGACATCAACAAGCAGCTGACCGAGACCGAGACGCCGTTCGGCCGCGCCATCCGGCCGCTCGTCCCGTCGCGCCGGACCCTGGCCTCGACCCTGCTGTGGCAGATCCTGCCCGAGGGGTGGGAGCGGATGCCGTCCGACCAGCTCGCCGACTGGGCGGCCAAGGCACCGGTGCCGGCCTATGACCCGGCGGGCTCGCTGTTCGAGAACAGTGCCATCGTGCTGCGCCAGGACGGCAAGCCGATCTCCGAGGTGCGCGAGACCTACAAGATGCCGCTGATCGCCTTCCGCTTCCGCTGAAACGAAAGAAGCCCGGCATAAGCCGGGCTTCCCATCGATCGGTCGGGGCCGGTCTTACTTGACGTCGGCCGCGACCTGGATCTTGACGATCTTGTCCGGGTTCGCCGGCGGCTCGCCGCGCTTGATCTTGTCGACGAACTCCATGCCTTCGACAACCTGGCCCCAAACGGTGTACTGGCCGTT
>NZ_JBYRFX010000652.1:0-18673 GCF_057815775.1 Inquilinus sp. | reverse complement strand
TCCTATTGCCTCAAGCTGGACGCGGCATCAGCAAATCGTCGATCGCGATCGGAAAGCGGCGCACGCGGATGCCGGTGGCGTGCCAGACCGCGTTGGCGACAGCACCTGCGCTGCCGGTGACACCGATCTCGCCGACGCCCTTGATGCCGAGCGCGTTGACGTAGGGATCGTGCTCCTCGACGGTCAGGACGTCGAGCGACGGCACATCGGCGTTTACGGGGATCTGATACTCGGCAAGGTTCGCGTTCATAATCCGCCCCGATCGGCGGTCGGTCACGGCCTGCTCGTGCAGCGCAAACGACATGCCCCAGATCATGCCGCCATAGAGCTGGCTTTGCACCAGCCGCGGATTGATCACCCGCCCCGCCGCGAAGGCCCCGACAAGGCGGCTGACGCGGACCTGGCCAAGATCGGGATCGATCCGGACCTCGGCGAACACCGCCCCGTGCGCATGCATGGCATAGGCCGATTGCGCTGCAGGGTCCGCAGCACTCTTGCCGCGGGCTTCGATCTCGGCCTGACCTGCGCGGCCGAGAATCGAGGCATAGCTCTCGCTCCGGCCGTCGTCGTCGCGACGGAACAAGCGCCCTTCCCGAGCGACCACACCGGCGTTTCCCGCTCCGAACAGCGGCGAGCGCTCGTCGGCCGTCGCCAAGTCGGCGAGCTTGGCAATGACGGCGGCGCCGGCATTGTGGATCGCCATCCCGGCCGTGGCGGTGTGTGCCGAACCGCCGGCAATCCCGGCATCGGGAAGGTCAGATGATCCAGCCTTGAACTCCATCTGCTCGAGATCGAGCCCCAGGGAATCGGCCGCGATCTGGGCGAAGGCGGTCCATGCCCCCTGGCCCATGTCGTGCGCGCCCGTCTCCATCACGCCAGTCCCGTCGCGTCGCAGGACAGCCCGGGCCTCAGCCTGGAACATCAACGCCGGGAATGTCGCGGTGCCCACGCCCCAGCCGATCAGGAAACCGGCCTCGTCGCGCATCTGACGCGGCGCGAGCGGGCGCCCCGACCAGCCGAAGTGTTCCGAACCCTTGGCGTAGCATTCGCGCAGGGCCTTGGAGGAGAACGGCTTGCCGGAGATCGGCTCGACCTCGGCATAATTCTTCAGCCGGAAGGCCAGCGGGTCCATCCCGATGGCCCAGGCCGCCTCGTCAATCGCACTCTCCAGCGCGATCGAACCCGTGGCCTCGCCGGGGGCCCGCATGAACAGCGGCGTGCCGGTGTCGTTCCGCACCACCTCGTGCGAGCTCACGATGGCGGGGCTCGCATACAGCGTGTGCGAGGCGTCCGCCGCCGGCTCGAAGAAGTCGTCGAAGGTGCTGGAGGTCGTCTTCGCGTGATGCTCCAGCGCCGTCAGCCCGCCGTCGCTGTCGACACCGATGCGCAGCGTCTGGCGGGTGGGCGCACGATGGCCGACAGGCCCGAACATCTGCTCGCGGCGGAGCACCAGCTTGACCGGCCGGTCGACCAGCCGGGCCGCCAGGATGCCGAGGATCTGCGGGCCCGAGACGAGGCCCTTGGACCCGAAGCCGCCGCCGAGGAACGGGCTGCGGATGTGGATCTTCTCCGGGGCGATCCCGAACAGCCCGGCGATCCGCCCCTGGGCCATGGCCATGCCCTGGCTCGGCGTGTCGATGGACAGGGCGTCGCCGTCCCAGGCGGCGACGATGGCATGCGGCTCGATCGGGTTGTGGTATTGCGCGGGGGTCTCATAGGTCGCCTCGACCAGGTGCGCCGCCGTCGCGAGGCCCGCCTCGACGTCACCCCGCTCGACCCGGGCCGGATTGCCGACGCCGACGGCGGGCGGCAGGAAGCTGTCGCCGGCGTCCAGCCCCACCCGGGCCGGCTGCACATCATAGCGCGGTGACAGCAGCGTCGCCCCTTCCGTCGCGGCCTCCAGCGTCTCGGCGATCACCACCGCGATCGGCTGGTTCGCATAGCGCACCAGATCGTTCTGCAGCAGGTCGAGCCGGAACATGAAGGGGTGGAGCTTGGCATCCGGGTCCATCGCCAGGGGCGGCCGGTTGGCGGGGGTCATGACATCGACGACGCCCGGGTGCGCCTTGGCCGCCCCGATGTCGAGGAAGGTCACCCTGCCGCGTGCGACGCTGCTGACCGCCATGACCGCATACAGCATCCCGGCCGGGTGGTTGTCGGCGGCGTAGCGGGCCTTCCCGGTCACCTTCAGGACGCCGTCGCGGCGCGTGAGCGGCTGCCCGATGCTGGAGCCGTGCCGGGCGTGGGCGGGAGCCTGGGTGGGGTTGATCTCAGACGTCATGGCGTGCTCCGGGACCGAATGAGAACGGGGATGCCGGAAGGGCGGGGACACGCTCCGGCGTGCCGGCCGCGGCGACCGTCAGGGCACGCACCAGGATCCGGCGCGCGAGTTCGATCTTGAAGGCATTGTCGCCGGAGGGCCTGGCGTCGGCCAAGGCCGCCTCCGCCGCCCGGCGGAAGACGGCTTCATCGGGGCGGGCGCCGGCCAGGACATCTTCCGCCGCACGGGCGCGCCACGGCTTGGCGGCGACCCCGCCCAGCGCGAGCCGCGCCGTCCGGATGGTGCCGCCCTCGATCCGCAGCGCCGCAGCGGCCGAGACCACCGCGAAGGCGTAGGAGGTGCGCTCGCGCACCTTGAGGTAGCGGGAATGCGCCGAGAACCCGGCGGCTTCGGCCGGCAGGCGCAGGGCGACGATCAGGTCCCCCGGCTGGAGCGCGCTCTCCTGCTCCGGCGTGGTCCCGGGCAGGCGGTGGAGGGCCTCGACCGGTATGTCGCGCCGGCCGCCTGCGCCTTCGACCTCGACGACGGCATCCAGCGCGACCAGCGGCACGCAGAAATCCGACGGATGGGTGGCGATGCAGGACTCGCTCCAGCCGAGCACGGCGTGCAGGCGATTCTCGCCGTTCCGGGCGTCGCAGCCCGCGCCGGGTTCGCGTTTGTTGCAGGCGCTGGCGGTGTCGTAGAAATACCCGCAGCGTGTCCGCTGCAGCAGATTGCCGCCGACCGTCGCGGCATTGCGGAGCTGCGCCGAAGCCCCCGACAGCAGCGCCTCCGCCACCGCCGGATAGGCCCGGGCGAACTCGGGATCGTGGGCGAGATCGGCATTGCGGACCAGCGCGCCGATGCGGATGCCGCCATCGGGCAGGGGTTCGATGCCGTCGAGCCCGGGAAGGCGCGTGACATCGACCAGACGGTCCGGGCGGCTGATGCCGCCCTTCATCAGGTCGAGGAGGTTGGTGCCGGCGGCGAGATAGGCGGACCCCGGCTCGGCCGCTGCCGCGACGGCAGCGGTGATCGACGTGGGTCGGACGTAATCGAAGGTTTTCACGCGGCGTCCCTCCGGCCGGTCGCGGCCAGCGTCTTCTGCGCCTCCAGCACCGCCTCGGTGATCCCGGAATAGGCCGCGCATCGACAGAGGTTTCCGCTCATGCCCTCGCGGATGCGCTCGGGGTCGTCACCGGCCTGGCCTTCCCCGATCAGTCCGATCGCGCTCATGATCTGGCCCGGGGTGCAGAACCCGCACTGGAAGCCGTCATGGGCGATGAAGGCAGCCTGGACGGGGTGGAGTTGATCGCCGCGGGCCACACCCTCGATCGTGAGGATATCGGCGCCGTCGAAGCTGACGGCCAGCGCCAGGCAGGAATTGATCCGGCGGCCGTCGACCAGGATCGTGCAGGCGCCGCACTGGCCCCGGTCGCAGCCCTTCTTGGTGCCGGTCAGGTCGAGGCGTTCACGCAGGAGATCGAGCAGCGTGACCCGCGGACTCTCCAGCTCAACGTCATGCCGCACACCATTCACGGTGAGACTGATGGCGAAATTCATGCAGGACTCCGATCAGTGATATCGTCGAAGGCATTGGGGCCGCACGAGCGGTGCGGTAGTCGGGCGGCCTGAGGGCCGGACTGAGGTCGTCCGGCTTGACGGAAAAGTGGCGTCAGGCAATCTACCCGTTCAGGAATGATACGGAGGAGCCCTCCGCTTTGCAAGCGGGCGGGCAACCAGATGAAGAATATGGGGGAGCGCTCAGCAAAGACCACCCGGAGGCCTCGGGCCGATGCCGTCCGCAATCGCGAGCGCGTGCTGGAGGCGGCTAAGGCGGTTTTCAGCGCCGGCGGCCCGGATGCCAGCCTGGAAGCTGTGGCTAGGCGGGCCGAGGTCGGCATCGGTACGCTGTACAGGCATTTTCCAACACGCGAAGCTCTGTTCGAGGCCGCCTTTCGACGCGAAGTCGAACAGCTCGGTGACCTGGCTGAGCAATTGAAGGACGAGGCTGAACCTGTCGACGCCCTGCGTCGCTGGCTCAGCGCCAATGTCGAATTGGTTGCCACCAAAAAGGGCATGTTGGCGGCGCTGGCCCTCGCGACACATGGCCCGTCGGACCTGTATGCCTATACGTTTGATCGCCTGACCAAGGCCGTCGGCACACTTCTGGATCGCGCCGTCGCGACTGGCGAGATCCGCTCCGACATCAGCGCCGCTGACCTTCTGCGTGCGCTCGTGGGCATGTCCTACATGCACGACCAGCCTGGCTGGCAGGAGACGGTGCTGCGGCTGGTGAATGTGTTCGTCGACGGGCTTTGCGTGCCGACGAAAGGGAAGAGATGAGAGCAATTTTGCGGCGACGTGGCATTGCTGAGCGGGGCAACAAACTGTCAAACCCGACAGCCGGAGGGGTTCGGCCGGTTCGGCTGATGTGCGCCATAAGCGGTCATGGATGGGGCTCCTCCAAACCGGACATGCCTCAGCGCGCTGAATTTGGACCGTTCTCGCTCGCTTGGTGCGCTGTTGGGTATCGAAACCGGCCGTCCACTCGGCTCCCGAGAGCGGAACTCCCAGGGCGACAGTACCCGCTCCCCTGCGGCAGACCGCGAACGGAGGTCGATCCGTGCATTTAATGGCAACGCGTCGCTGTCGAGCAGACCCGGGCTAGGTCGGAAGCACCGACGCCGTGGAGGGCTCAACGCCACCAAAGCGCATTCTGGCCAAGACGTTCAATGACATGGCGTGTCGTTCAATCTTCGGGCGGCGCCCGCTGCGAAGGTGGTGCTGCAGCCAAGACGTCTCACGTAGCCGTTCAGCCTATGGCCGGAGCATCCCATGCCCGAGACCACATTCATTGCGCCCCGTCGGACCGTCATGCTCGGAGCGGCCGGCATCATTGCCGTTTCGGTCCTGTCCACTCGGGGTTCCTCACTGTAGGCGACGGTTCGGCCCGGGCGTTGCCGGCAGCCCTTCAGAAAGGGAAGACCATGAGCATGATCACCACGAAAGACGGCACGCATATCTATTACAACGACTGGGGCACTGGGCAGCCCATTGTCTTCAGCCATGGCTGGCCGCTCAGCGCCGACGCGTTCGAGGACCAGATGTTCTTCCTCGCGTCAAACGGCTATCGCTGCATCGCCCACGATCGCCGTGGGCACGGACGATCGAGCCAGCCCTGGCAGGGCAACGACCTGGACACGTACGCCGACGATCTCGCCGAGCTGGTCAGATACCTCGACCTCAAGGACGCGATCCACGTCGGTCACTCGACAGGTGGCGGCGAAGTGGCCCGCTACATCGGCCGCCACGGCACCGGCCGCGTGGCCAAGGCCGTGCTGATCGGTGCCATTCCACCGGTCATGGTCAAGAGCGAGAAGAATCCCGGCGGAACTCCGATCGAGGTCTTCGACCAGCTCCGCGCAGGCGTGCTGGCCGACCGATCTCAGTTCTGGAAGGACCTCAGCCTGCCCTTCTACGGCTACAACAAACCGGGTGCGAAGGTCTCGGAAGGCGTGCGTAACTCATTCTGGCTGCAGGGCATGATGGCCGGTATCCCGGCGTCCTATTTCTGCATCAGGGCCTTTTCCGAGACGGACCTGACCGACGATCTGAAGCGGATCGACGTACCGACGCTCGTTCTGCATGGCGATGCCGATCAGATCGTGCCGATCGCCGACTCCGCCCTCCTGTCCTCGAAGATCGTCAAGAATGCGACATTGAAGATCTATGAGGGGGCGCCGCATGGGCTGTGCACGACGCTCAAGGACCGCGTCAACGCCGAGCTATTGGCATTCATCAAGACCTGAGCGGTCCGGTCGCAATACAAACTGCGGCGCCCGCAATTTCCGAAATCGTCTGCAACCGATCTCCATTTCTTTCCCGGAGGTTTCATGGCCATCCAGCAGCCCATCTTGTCTCGACGCGGTTTCTGCCTCTGCTGCATCGGGGCGCCCGTCTTCGCCGCCTGCGGAGGCTGGCTCAGCCCTCGGCAGGCCTATGCGGAGGCTCGGAATATCGTCGATTTGATCCGCGACGACGCTGCCACGGCGCCGATCAAGGTCCATAAGCTCCGTCGCGATGTCAGCGTCCTCGAGGGCTCCGGTGGGAACATCGGCGTCCTGACTGGTGCGGACGGCAAGGTGTTCATCGATGCCGGAATCACCGCATCGCGTCCGCGAATCCTGGAGGCTGCCAACAGCCTCAGCCGAGATCCGATCAAACATCTCATCAACACCCACTGGCACTTCGACCATGCGGACGGCAATGAATGGCTGAACGCGGAAGGGGCCGCCATCCTTGCTCATGAGAACACTCACAAGCATCTCCTGGGCGCCCAGCGGGTCGAGGATTGGGATTTCAACTTTCCTGCCCCACCTCTGGCGGCCGTCCCATCCGAGGTCTTCTCCTCGGACAAGACTCTGAGCCTCAATCGCTCCACGGTCGTCTTGAAATATTACGGCTCCGCCCACACTGACTGCGACATATCCGTTACAGTGACCGAAGCGGATATCCGTCACTGCGGCGACACCTTCTGGAATGGCATCTACCCATTCATTGACTATTCAACCGGCGGCAATATCGAGGGAATGATCAAGGCCGCCGAGGCGAATGTCTCCGCGACCACCGATAAAACGATCGTGATCCCGGGCCACGGGAAGCCTGTCAGCAACAGGACGGAACTCATTGCGTTCCGCGACATGCTCGTCGCGATCCATGAAAACGTCTCGACGCTCAAGAAGGAAGGGCGGTCGCTGGATGAGACCATCGCCGCGAAGCCTACTGCCGCCTTCGATGCCAAATGGGGTCAGTTCGTGATCACGCCGGAATTCTTCACAAGGTTGGTCTACGAGGGCGCGTGACGCCTTGCATCATCATTTGCCCTACCTTGATACAGGAGTTGCAACATGTCTGCATCGGTGAAGCCGCTTCACATCGATATCCCGGTGTATTTGGCAGAAGTGAAGTCGGTGTTCAGTATCGGTGCCCTTGAGTTCGAAGGCGATCTGCCGGCATCCATTTTTCATCTGCAGCTGATCGAGAATGATGTCGCCGACTGGAAGGCCAAGGCCCAGGTCATTGCGGTCTTCCACACGAACGCTGGTCATGTGACGCTGCATGACGACGCGTACAATGCCGAACGAAACATCGCTACAGGTAATCCTTACAGGAAGCTTCTATCTGGCCTAATGAGGCAGGGTGTGTATGTCGAGTTGTGCGGCGCGACTGCCAATATTCACAATTGGGGAAATGAAGATCTACTTCCCGGAATCAAGGTCAACACGGACGCGATGGCGAGGACAACTCAGCTCGTTCAGGAAGGCTTTGTGAAGATCACGGAATGACCGCAGGAAGGGCGACCCGGGCACCCTCCAAACCTGTAGGACGTCCGGCGACCGATCTGGATGTCATGCCAAGGGTATCGTTGTACCCATGGCCTGCGACTGACGCCGACGAGCGACGCGAGAAGAGCCGCCATGAACGGGGGATCCAAGGTCGCTGTCATCACCGGAGCGTCTCAGAGTATTGGGTCTCAGCTCGTCAGGGGATTTCTCGACAGCGGCTATCGCGTTGTCGCCACGGGCCAGTTGATCCCGCACAGCGATGATCCGGACCTGCTTACGATCGCCGGCGACATCCGCGACCGCAAGATCGCGTCGGGGGTTGTCACCGCCGCGCTCGAGGAATTTGGCCGGATCGATACCCTCGTCAACAATGCAAGTGTCTTCGTTGCCAAGCCCTTCGTGGACTATTCGGAGGGTGACTTGGCGTCCATCGTTGCCGACAACTTCGGTGGGTTCTTCCATGTGACCCAGATCGCCGCTGCCCACATGCTGACGCAGCGTTCCGGTCACATTGTCAATGTGATCGCCAGCCTGGTCGATCGGCCGGATGAGTTCATCCCTGCCGGACTAGCCTCACTGACGAGGGGTGGGCTTGGGGCTGTAACCGAGGCGCTCGCGCTTGAATTTGCCGACAGGGGCGTTCGAGTGAACGCTGTCGCGACAGGCGTGATAAAGACCCATCTGCGCGGCGTCACAGACGAAGGGTCCCAGGCCGGCCCACGCCGCCCAGTCCGCCTGGGTGAAATACAGGATGTCGTTGACGCCATCCTGTATCTCGAAATGGCGAGTTTCGTGTCGGGCGAGATCCATCACGTGGACGGCGGATCGCATGCCGGGCGGTGGTGATCCCCGGCACAAGACAAGGCCGCCGTCGGGGAAGCTTGTCGTCGACACAGCGGACTCGACAGGATCTGGCGAGGTGCGCAGACCCACCGCTATACGGCGAGGGACGTTGGGGCCCCGGATTTCAGCGTTGCGGCGATGAACTGCAGCGCCTGGGCGAGCTCGGCGCGATTGCGTGCGGCGCCGAGCGAAACGCGCACGGCCTGCGACGGCAACTGCTGTTCCACCATGAAGGCGTCGCCGCCGACCACTGCAAGACCGCCGCGCAGCACGTGCGCCACAAAATCCGACGATTCCCACCACGTTGGCAATGACAGCCAAAGGTGATGGCCGTCCGGCCTGGCGGCGAATGGCAGCCCTTGGAAGATCCGTCCCGCAAGTCTTTGACGCCCATTCGCTTCGGTCCGGATCGCCGAGATGATCTGATCCCCTATCCCTGAGCTAAGCCAATGCGTGACGAGCGCAACCATCAATGGCGCGGCCATTTGGGTCGCTGCTTGAAGGGCGCTCCTCATCGCTTTCTCCGCGGCCGGGCCAGGAACCAGCAGAAGCGAAACCCGCAGTCCGGGCGTGATACATTTGGACAAGCTGACGGCGAGATAGCTGCACTCTGGGATCAGGTTGGCGATTGGTGACGCCGAAGGCTCAAGGAGGCCGTAGACATCGTCTTCAATCAGGACTGTTCCGGTCTCACGGATGATGTCGGCAATGGCGGCTCGGCGATCCGGGTCAAGCGTGGCCGTCGTCGGGTTTTGGAGAGTTGGAACGAGATAGACGGCCTTCGGCCTGTGCTTTTGACACGCCTGCTTCAGCGCGTCCGGAAGGATGCCTCCCTCGTCCATCGCGACGCCCACCAGCTTCACGCCAAGTCTCGCGGCCGCGGCCATGAAGCCCGGATAGGTGAGCCGTTCGGTCACCACGACATCGCCCGGGGAAGTGAGCGAAAGGAGCGTGTTGAAAATCGCAGCCTGAGTTCCCGGATAAATGATCACCCGATCATGCGTTGCTCCCGGCACCCGGCGCCGCAGCCAGGTCGCGGCAACCGCACGCTGCTCGTCGCTGCCCCCTGACGGTTGGTAATTTAGAAAGGCCGTCAGGCTTGAGTCGTTCTGGAGCGCCGCCAATCCCTTGGCGATACGGACATCGAGATTGGCCTCGACTGGATGAGGGGGCAGATTCATCGAGAGGTCGATCTTGACGTGGTCGCGGATGGTGCCCGGGGACCGCATCGTGGTTTCAGACACAAAGGTACCCTGACCGACCTTCGCTTCGGTCAACCCGCGTCGCCTCGCCTCGCCATAAGCGCGCGTCACAGTCGTCAGATCGATCGCTAGCGCGTCTGCGAGGACGCGCTGGGCCGGCAACCTTTGGCCTCGCGCAAGCCGGCCATTGGCGATGTCAGCCGCAATGGCCTCGACGATGCGCAGGTAAAGCGGTCCCGGCCAGTCCGTAAGTGCAGGGATCCACTCCATACAATTCACCCTGTATTTGCTGGATGCAGGCCGCCTTCTCAGCATTGTATGGGCCGTCGCTACGATCAAGGAGATGATCATGGCGCGAGCCCCGAAATCGCTCCGACCGGGACCTGCTGAACGCCGTACTTATGGCGGAGCCAATGACGTGCCTGACTTGGCACGGCCCGATGTCACCGGGTCACCGGGACAGCGCGCGTACTGTCAGGATATTGCACGGCTCTTCAATTTGGAAACTGCGCAGACGATCACCACCACCACTCTGAAGACCACGCAGCTGGCAATCACGCGTGTAACGTCGCTGGCCCATGGTATCGGAATGTCGTCACCAGGTCCAATCGAGAGAGCCTATATCGTCAGCCTTCAACTTCAGGACTCAGGTGCCTGCGAAATCTGGAAGGGCGGGCGTCATGTCCCGATGAATCGTCTGCTGGCGGGATCGATTGTAGTCGTGCACCTTGAGGAGCAGCCGACTGCCTATCTGCCGGATCCGTTCGACTCCCTCCTTTTTTACATTCCGCAGATAACTTTCGACGAGCTCGCGAATGACCACGGGGCACCCCCGATTGGAGCTCTCAGCGACTTTGCTGGACCCGACCCGGTCGTACATCACCTCGGGTGTGCTTTGTTGCCCGCTCTGGACAGGCCGCAGTTCGCCGGACGGCTGTACTGCGATCACATCGCCTTCGCAATCTACGCCCGATTGGCGTCCGAGTACGGCCAACTTCAGCGGCCGCCAAGCCCATTCGGAGCCTTTCTGACGGGTTGGCAGGAGCGCCGCGCCAAGGAATTGCTTGTTGCCAATCTTGCAAGCGAACCTTCGATTACCGCGGTGGCTCAGGCGTGTGGGCTCCCGCTGCGGCGCTTTCTGCGGGCTTTTCGGCAGACGACCGGGATGCCGCCCTATAGGTGGCTTCGCACCTTCCGTATCGACTACGCGAAAGATCTGCTCCTCACGACCTCCCTGCCGCTGGTCCAGATCGCCTACGACTGCGGGTTTGCAGACCAGAGCCACTTCACCAGGGTGTTCACGGCGGCGGTTGGCGTGCCGCCTGGTGCGTGGCGGCACGCGCGACGCGGCTAGACCGGTTGGCGCCATGTCCAAAAGATTGCGTCCTCGTCCAAGACCAACATCTCCCGAGATGGCAAATTACAAGCAGCCGACCCAAAGATGTGAGGGCACCGATATGACAATCGAGGACGCGAGAGCACGTCGCATGGTGGTGCTCAAGACACCGTCAAGCCTGGGAGAGAACGCGGTCCACGATATCGCAACCGGGTTAACCACCCTTTTGGCAGACACGTTTGCACTATACCTCAAGACGAAGAACTTCCATTGGCACATCTCCGGACCTAATTTCCGAGACCTGCATCTGATGCTTGACGAGCAAGGCGATCAGATCTTCGCGACCATCGACGCTGTCGCCGAGCGTTCACGCAAAATCGGCGGCACGACTTTGCGGTCGATCGGTCACATCGCCCGCCTCCAACGTGTTCTGGACAACGACGCCGACTACGTCACGCCGCTCGACATGCTGGCCGAGCTCCGCGACGACAATATGCAGCTCGTGGCACGCATGCGGGAGATGCACGCCTTGGCCGACGAGCACGGTGATGTGGCCACGGTGAGCGTGTTGGAGCCTTGGATCGACGAAGCAGAAGGCCGCATCTGGTTTCTGTTTGAAAACGGCCGATAGGTCCAGCGTCACCTCTGGGAAATCGGCTGCCCGATCCGGTTCTCCGACAAAATTGATCGAGGAAGCCATATCGGGCCGTTTCTCGGCGAATTGCTCCAACCCCGACTTCCAGGCAGTCACGGCATCGGCGATTTCGCCATCACCCCTGATCGGCAGCATGACCCTCGCGGCCGGCGATTTCGTGCTGAAGGGCGCGTTCGCATTCATCAGCGAACCTGACCCTGCGCCCGTCCTTCCCGCACCACGATCTGCATCCCGGCTGTCTTGCAGCCATGGGCGAAGTCGGGCGGGGCGGTCAGTGGCGACCAACTTGCCGCGGCCACCCCTGCCCAGCCGCCGGTCACAGCACGAAGTCAGTGCCGACGAGGGCGATGTTGCCGGAGAGGACGATATTGAAGTCGGAGACGCCGTCGCCATTGATGTCGCCACCAATGACGGTGGTGCTGCCGGAAAAGGCGTAGTGCAACTCGCCCGCCGTGTGGCTGTAGGGGGCGGTGCCGATGATGTGGAAGGCCTGGTCCCGGGCGGCGTGGCTGCGGGCGTCGATCGCCGACAGGTCGATCCTGTCGCCCTGGGCGTGGGTGAAGTCGGTAATGCGGTCGGCACCGGTGCCGGCGGCGCTGTGGCCGGCGGCGGAGAAGACGAAGCGGTCGGCGCCGGCACCGCCCTGCAGGATGTCCCGCCCGGCCCAGCCGTTCAGCACATTGGATCCTGCGTCGCCGTAAAGCGCATCGCTGAAGTTGGAGCCGGTCAGGTTCTCCGTCTCGATGTAATCGCCCTGGGCGTCGCCTCCGGACCCGCCATGGCTGGCCAGGCTGGCCGTCACCCCGGCCGAACTTTCGGTATAGGTGGCGGTGTCGTTGCCGCCGCCGCCGATCAGCCGGTCACCCCCGGCGCCGCCGCGAAGCACGTCGTTGCCGTCCAGCCCCTGCAGGATGTTGGCCCCGACGTTGCCGGTCAGACTGTCGCCGCCCAGGCTGCCATTAACGTTCTCGATGCCGACCAGGACATCACCCTGGGCGTTGCCGCCGAGGCCCGTGCCCGTGGCGAGGTCGATGGTGACCGCGACGCCGCTTTCGGAATAGCTGGCGGTGTCGCTGCCGGCGCCGCCATCGAGCCGGTCCGCCCCGGCGCCGCCGCGGAGCACGTCGCCGCCGGCGCCGCCCGACAGGACATTGGCGCCAGCATTGCCGGTCAGGCTGTCGCTGCCTTGGCTGCCATTGACATTCTCGATGCCGGTCAGAGTGTCACCCTGGGCATTGCCGCCGTGGCCGGTGCCGGCAGCAAGGTCGATCGTCACCGCGATGCTGCTTTCAGAATAGCTGGCGGTGTCGCTGCCGGCGCCGCCATCGAGCCGGTCCGCCCCGGCGCCGCCGCGGAGCACGTCGTTGCCGCCGAAGCCACCTAGAGCGTTGGCGCCGGCATCGCCAGTCAGGCTGTCGCTGCCCTGGCTGCCATTGACGTTCTCGATACCGGTAAGGGTGTCGCCCTGGGCATTGCCGCCCAGCCCGGAGCCGGCAGTGAGGTCCACCGTCACCGCCACGGCGCCTTCGGTGTAGCTGGCGGTGTCGTTGCCGACGCCCCCGTCGAGATGGTCGGCCCCGGCATCGCCGCGGAGCACATCGTTGGCGGCACCGCCGAGGAGTCCGTCGTTTCCGCCAGCGCCCTCCAGGTCATTGGCCAGAGTGCTGCCGGTGAGCCGATCGGCAAAATCGCTGCCGGTGACATTCCCGATGCTGGTCAGGACATCGCCCTGGGCAGTGCCGCCTGATGCCGTTCCCGTTGTCAGGTTGATCGTAACCCCCGCGCCGCTGATGGCGTAGAGGACCTCGTCGACGCCGGCGCCTCCGTTCAAATGGTCTGCGCCCGTCCAATCGGAGAGTTGGTCGTTCCCGTCGCCTCCGTTCAAGGTGTTGCTGCCGCCGCTGCTGGCGATGAGCGTGTCATCGCCGCCATTGCCCGTCAGCACGCCGGCCTCGCTGCCACCGATCAGGATATCGTCGTAGGCGGTGCCCTGGACGTTCTCGACGTTGTCGTCGACCTCGTCACCTTCGGCCTCGCCGAAGTGGCTCTCGCCGCCGACCGAGACGGTCACGCCCAACGTGCCGCCATAGACGACCGTGTCGATGCCGGAGCTGCCTATCAGCCTGTCGGCCCCGGCGCCGCCGCTCAGTACGTCGTTGCCGCCGCCGCCAAAGAGATAATCGTCGCCGGCATTGCCGGTGAGGCGATCGTCGCCGGAACCGGCAGTAAACTGGTTGTCCGCCGCCGACCCGACGATGGTGTCGTCGCCGGTTCCGGTCCACACATTCTCGATATCGGTGCTGATGATGTCGCCTTCGGCAAGGCCGCCGTGACTGACCCCGCCGATCGTCACCATCACGGCTGCGTCGCCGCTGCCAGGTAGCCTATGCAGGTCATACAGATCATAGTGAATGTCGTCGTCACCGGCGCCGCCGCTGATCCTGTCCGCCCCGGCACTGGCCCAGACGAAGTCGTCGCCATCGCCGCCGTTCACGACATCGTTGCCGGCACCGCCATCGAAGTCGTCGTTGCCGGCACCGCCATTGAGCGTGTCGTTGCCGTCGCCACCGTTGAGACTATCCCTGCCGCCTGCCCCGTTGAGGCGATCGTCGCCGCCATTGCCGAATATCGCATTGCCGAACATCGTGCTGTTCGTGGCCGGTCCGGTCAGGGTGTCGGCATAGGCGCTGCCCGCGAGACTCTCGATGTCGCCACTGAGGATATCGCCCTGCGCGTCGCCGCCGGATGCGGTCAGCGTCGTCAGGTCGACGGTCACGGCGGCACTGCTGCTGCTGTAATCGGCCCGGTCGGTCCCGGCGCCGCCGATCAGCCGGTCGGCACCGGCGCCGCCGGTCAGGCTGTCGTCGCCGGTGCTGCCATTGAGCGCGTCGCTGCCGGCACCGCCGATCAGCACGTCCCCGCCGGCGTCCCCGTTCAGCGTGTCGTTCCCCTCCCCGCCATCCAGGTAGTCGCCGTTCACGGCGTCGCTGGTCCAGTTGATGCCATCGCCGTTCAGCTTATCGTTCCCGCCTTCGCCATAAAGGGTGTCATTGCCGTAGAGACCGTTGATCGTGTCGTCGCCCGGCGTGCCGTGCAACGTATCGGGAATAACTGAATCCAATCCATTGATGATCGCCATGGCTCTCCCCATTGTTGCCGGCATCGCCGCGCAGCGGGCTGCCGCCGCCGGGCCGCATCCGGCCGCACTCCCGTTCCATGGGCGGGAAGGATAGTGAAAGTGCACCGGCCTTGCGTCACCCCATGGGGTGATGCCGGCGGGTATCGCCGCTTTTCCCCTTTCAGGTGCCGAGGTTCATTGGGGATCGCCCCCGGCCACCAGCCCCAGCGGCGCCATGAGTCGCACCAGTTCGGCCTGGCCCCTGGTGTCCGTCTTCCCGAACACACGGCGCAGATGCGTCTTGACGGTGTTGGGGGAGAGGGCAAGGCGATGGGCGATGCCGGCCAGGCTTTCACCGGTGGCGGCCGCGATCGCCACCCTGGCTTCCGCCTGGGTCAGGCCATAGGCGTCCATGGCCCATGCCAGCGGGATCGACTCCTTGCCGGCGGAATCGGCGATGAACACCATGACGGCGGCGTCCTTCAGGCCCGCATCCTCGTAACGGCCGACATCCCGTCCACGCACGGGAGAGGCGAGGATGGTGAAAGACGCGCCGACATGGGCGCGCGGAATACTGATCGCAGCCGTCGGCATGCCGCGCAACGCCGATTGCACGAGATCGTCCAGCCGTCTCGTCTGGGTTGCCGAACGATGAGTGAGCTTCGCATGGCGCAGGGACAGGTCCCGGCCCGTTCCATCCCATGCGCGGGCCGCGATGTTGGCGAAAACGATTCTTGCTTCGCGGTTCAGTAGGACAACCCCGACCGACAGGCGGTCGAGTACTTGGTACTCCCTGCGCTGCAGGGCACGATAGGCGTCGATGCGGAAACCGAGCTGCATCGAGCGCTGCATATGCGGCGAGAGGGCGGCCAGCAGCCGAAGCTCGGCCTCGCCGTACGGCCCCTGGCGCGGCCCTCGGTTCATATTGAAGGCGGCCGTGAAATCCCGCTTCGTGGCCAGGGCGATCATCGCGTTGTGGCCCAGCCCCTGCGGCCGCAGCACTTCGTCGAAGAAAGCGGTCCGCTGCAGGTCCCGCAGGGGCATGACCTTGTCTGACGACACGACCAGCCCGACCGGCCGGTCCATCATGTGGAGGCTCCAGGGGTTGCGCATATGCCGCGCCTTATAGACGCGGCTGCTCTCCTCACTGAGCCCGCCATTGTGTTCGAAAAACACGGCGGACTGCTTGACGGACTGGCCATAGAGGACACCGCCGGCACTGTTGGTCAGGGCGGCGATCCGGCGCAGGACCGACGGCCACAGATGCGCATCCGCGGCGGCGTCGTAGATCAGGTCCAGCAGCGACTCGGGGATGTCTCGAAGATCAGTCATGCCGATGGCCTGGGGATCCGTGCGGGAAGGGGCGTCGGGCTGAAGAGCCTTCCGGCTCAAACCGCCTTCTCCAGGGAATTATGATGCGCCTGCCGAAAAGTCTCAACCGGCGTTCCGGCCGATCTCAGACCTGCGCCCTGTCCTCCGGCACCACGATCCGCACCCCGGCCGTCTCGCAGCGGCGGGCGAAATCGGGTGCGGGCGGGCGGTCGGCGGCGACCAGGTCGACATCGGTCAGGTTGCACACCTTCACCGGCGCCTCGCGGCCGAATTTGGTATGGTCGGCGATCACCCAGGTCTCGGCCGCCATGGGCCATGCGGCATGCGAGAATTCGGCCTCGAACAGGTGGAAATCGACCAGCTCGCCGCGGCCGTTGATGCCGCCGACCAGCACGGCATAGCGCACCTGGAACTGGCGGACGAAGGCGATGGCGGACGGGCCGAAGGCGGCAACATCGTCGCCATTGACCTCGCCGCCGCCAGGAAGACGCGGTTGTCGTTGCGCGGCGCCAGCACCGCCGTCAGGATTACCCGTTGGTCCTCCGCCGGCAGCCTGGTTCGCAGGCGGGTGAAACAGTCCGCTAGGCCGGTCCAGCGGGCCACCTCCGCCAGCAGATCCGTGATGCGCACCCGCGGCATCACGGTGTGGAAGCGATCGGCCAGGCGCTCGGCTACCTCGGGCGTCACCGCCTGTGGCAGTGTGATTTTTCAGCGCCGCTCCGGTCATCCGAGAGACTGCAATGGGGGATGAACCAGCCCCCGCCCTGAAGTCCGGTTTCGGGAGTCTCCGCAGCGAAGGAGAGTGTCCGCTTCGGAGGAGGCCGGAAGCCTGTGAACGTCCGCCCAGGGGAGGACTATCCGGACACCGCACCTGAAACTTAGGCTATCGATTTCAGCGTGATCGGACAGTAGGGGTCGACGCACGGGAGTGCCGGGGCCGCCGTGCAGCCCCGGCCCATCGGCCTATGCAGCGGCCTCCGCAAGCGGTTCGCCCTCAGCCGCGCCGACGCTTTCACACCTATCCACATCACCCGTCCGAAGGAGCGCCGGCAGCCATTCGGATCCCGCCAGAAGCTGCTCCGCAGCCTGGGCCATGGCCTGCTTCTTCATGCCCGACATCCGCTCGGCCGCATCCACCGAAATGGCATCCTGTACGGCGAGAAGAATGCCCGCCTTGGTGACCCGTTCGAAGTAGCTTCGCGCCGTGGGTGACCAGTGCGCCGACATGTCGAGATCCAGCGCCTGCGCCAACGCATCCCCTGTGGCCCAGGTCCTCGGCTTGCGATTCCAGGGAACCCTCACCGCGTACACCGTCAGGGCCGCGCAATGCGCGAACAAGGCCATGCGGCTGTCTTGGTCGAAGTCGGCGATGAAACCCCACAGGCCGGCTAGATCGGTCGGCATCTGTGCGGCCCAGCCGTCGTGACGCTCCGCCAGCTTCCGCGCGGCTTCGGTGTCTTCGATGCCGACTGCATCTCCCCCCAAGGGGGACGAGCGCGGCCGGATGTCGAGGCAGGTGCCTTCGTCATACCCATTGTAGAAGGTCTGCGCGGCCAGCGCGTGCGTAACGGCGAGAAGCGCCACGTCCGGGTTCTCGCCGACCGCGAGCCGCAGCCCGAGCGTCCGGTGCGCTGTGAGGTCGCGGACCAGGCTGTCCGAAAGCGACCCCATATCGTCCTCGCCGTCCCCATCCCGATCCGGGGTTTCCTCCACCTCGCTGACGGCTTCGTCGCCTACTTCGGCAATCGGGCTCTTCGTCGCCGCACGCTGCGGCTGATCCTCGGGTCGAATGAAACCGGGCTCAATCCGGGCGGTGCCGTCATGGTTGAGAGCGATGAATGCGCCGCCCCGCCCGATCACGTCTGGATCATAGACCTGCTGCTGTGTCGACAACCGTTCGATCTCGGCATTCAGAGCATCCAGACGGACAGCCGCGTCCTCTGGCAGATCATCGGTTCCGTCATACTCCTCGGCCAGCCGGTCCCATTCCGCCGACAGCGCGTCGAGCCTCGCCTGCTCATCGGGCGGGAGGTCCACAGGCTGCGGATCGATCACCCTCCGGTTGAGGGCGAGGAGACAAAGGGCCGAGGCAGCTTGGCCGCGGTGTCAGGCCCAACACGGTCCGGTGCGGGCCGGGCTTGACACCGCGGCGACCCCGGCCAGCGTCAGCAGCCCGTCACCGAGTGATCGCATCGGCGACAACCCCCGCCAACCTGCAGCACGTTGCAGTAGCGCCGCAATGAGCTGTGGCCCCAAGAGGCGAAGCCGTCGTTGGTGCAGGAGTGATTGTCAGCGAATCAGACCCGCGGCGTACGATTCAACAGAGGTCGGCTTCGGACCTGAGTGACCGAACGGTCAGCCGAGATGCATCCCGCCGCGATTTTGTGCCACACCTGGGAGGCATTGCAGGCGCCCAGCGGTGGTGTCCTGGTGGTGTCCAGCGCCAAATGCGCGAAGAGACCGCCACCGCGACCTCATCTTAACGCACTGATATTCCTAGAAGAAACTGGAGCGGGCGAAGGGATTCGAACCCTCGACCCCAACCTTGGCAAGGTTGGGAGATATTGGTGCGGACGGCG
>NZ_JBYRFX010000651.1:0-11559 GCF_057815775.1 Inquilinus sp. | reverse complement strand
CTGCCGGGCGGGGTGCTCCGGCGGGATGTTCAGCGCAGTGAAGTTGTGCCAGTCGTCCTCGATGTCGGGCCCTTCGGCGACCGAGAAGCCCATCTCGGCGAAGATCGCGACCATCTCGTCCCGGGTCTGGCTGATCGGGTGGATCCGCCCCGTCCGCTCCGGCCGTGCCGGCAAGGAGACGTCGAGCGTCTCGCGCGCCAGCCGGTCGTTAAGCGCCGAGCGCTCCAGCTCGGCCTTGCGGGCGTCGAGCGCCGCCGAGATCTCGTCCTTGATCACGTTCAGCGCCGCACCGGCGGCCTTGCGTGCCTCGGGGTCGAGGTCGCGCAGGCCGGCCATCAGCCCGGTCAGACGGCCCTTCTTGCCCAGCGCCCCGACCCGCACCGCATCCAGCGTCGCGAGATCCCGGGCCCCGGCCACAGCCTCGGCCAGCTCCCGCTTCAGCGTCTCACCCTGTTCCATCGCCTGGCGTCCCCGATGGCTTCGGCCGCCCCTCGCCCGCAAGGACGGCGGCCATGAAAAAAGGGGTCGAGCCTTTCGGCCCGACCCCCGCTTCTCTTCGCTTTACCAGATCCCGCCGGGGCGGGATCGGATCAAGCGGCGTTCTTCAGCGCGGCCTGGGCCTGATCGACCAAGGCCTTAAACGACTCCGGCTCGCGCGTGGCGATGTCGGACATGACCTTGCGGTCGATGTCGATGCCGGCCAGCTTGATGCCGTGCATGAACTTCGAATACGTCAGGCCGTGCTCGCGGACACCGGCGTTGATGCGCTGGATCCACAGGCCGCGGAAATCGCGCTTCTTGTTGCGACGATCGCGATAGGCGTATTGCAGCGCCTTCTCGACCTTCTCGATCGCAATGCGATAGTTGGTCGAAGCGCGACCCCGATAGCCCTTGGCGAGCTTGAGGATCTTCTTGTGACGGGCGTGGCTGGTGACGCCGCGTGAAACTCTTGCCATTGCTTAGCGCTCCCCTGCTCAGCCGTTAACCAGGAAATAGCGCTTAATCTTGGTCGCATCCGCGTCGCACATGACCTTGGTGCCCTGGTTCCGCTCCCTGGCCTGCTTGTTCTTGGTCAGCAGGCGGTGGCGGCGGTAAGCAGAGTTGTAGCGGACCTTGCCGGAGGCGGTCAGCCGGAAGCGCTTCTTCGCGCTTGAATGGGTCTTCATCTTGGGCATTTTTCGCTCCTTCCGAAGGAAGACGATGGATGGGTGGTTGGGCATGCCCCGGGGATCGAACCCCGGCCTCGCCACCCGAACGAAGCGCGCGTTATAACGGCATGGGCCCGCGTTGACAAGCACAGCATAAGCTGGGCTTAGTCGCAGCCTTCCCGCAACCCTGAGACTCTGTCCGAGACTCCTCTCTCTCAGCGAGACCGTCCATGATTCCCGCCGTGATGCCGACCTATGCGCGTGCCGACCTCGCCTTCGAGCGGGGCGAAGGGGCGTATCTGTTCGCGACGGACGGGCGACGATACCTGGACCTGATCGCGGGGATCGGCGTCTGCGCGCTCGGCCATGGCCATCCTCATCTGGTGAAAGCGCTGCAGGAGCAGGGTGCCAAGCTGTGGCACACCTCGAACCTGTACCGGATCCCGGAGGGCGAGCGCCTGGCCCAGCGGCTGGTCGACTCCACCTTCGCAGACACCGTGTTCTTCACCAATTCCGGGGCCGAGGCCTGGGAAGGTGCCAACAAGCTGGTGCGCAAGTACCACTACACCCGCGGCAACCCGAAGCGCTGGCGGATCATCACCGTCACCAACAGCTTCCACGGCCGCACCCTGGCCGCGATCTCGGCCGCCAAGGGCGAGAAGCTGATCAAGGGCTTCGGCCCGCTGGTCGACGGCTTTGACCAGGTCGCCTGGGGCAACATGAACGAGCTGCGCGCCGCGATCACCGACGAGACGGCGGCGATCTGCATCGAGCCGATCATCGGCGAGGGCGGCATCAAGGCCGCGACGCCGGAGTATCTGCGCGAGCTGCGCCGCGTCTGCGACGAATTCGGCCTGCTGTTGTTCTTCGACGAGATCCAGTGCGGCTATGGCCGGACTGGCAAGTTCTTCGCCCATGAATGGGCGGAGATCACGCCGGATGTGATGTGCATCGCCAAGGGCATCGGCGGCGGCTTCCCGCTCGGCGCCTTCATGGCCACCGAGGAAGCGGCCTGCGGCATGACCCCGGGCACACACGGGTCGACCTATGCCGGTAACCCGCTGGCGATGGCGGTCGGCAACGCGGTGCTGGACATTGTCCTGGCCGACGGCTTCTTCGAGACGGTCGAGCGCACCGGTCAGCACTTCAAGGCCGAGCTGGAGGCCCTGGTGAAGCGCCACCCGACGGTGCTGGAGGAGGTGCGCGGCCAGGGGCTGATGCTCGGGGTGAAATGCATCCAGCCGAGCGACCAGATCGTCCCCGAGCTGCGCGCCGCGGGCCTGCTGACCGTGGGCGCGGGCGAGAACGTCGTCCGCATCCTGCCGCCGCTGACCATCAGCACGGCGGAGATCGCCGAGGCCATCGCCATCTTCGATCAGGTGTGCGCCGCCCGGACGGTCAAGGGCGGTTCGGCGAAGGCGGCGTCCCATGTCTGACGTCAAGCACTTCACCGACCTTCACCACCTGCCCAAGGCCGATCTGCGGCGGATCATCGACCGGTCGATCGAGCTGAAGCGCACCGACCCGCGCGGCACGCAGTCCAAGCCGCTGGCCGGCCGCACCCTGGCGCTGATCTTCGAGAAGCCGTCGACCCGCACCCGCGTCTCCTTCGAGGTCGGCATGCGCCAGCTCGGCGGCGAGGTGGTGATGCTGACCGGCGCGGAGATCCAACTGGGCCGCGGCGAGACCATCGCTGACACGGCGCGGGTGCTGTCGCGCTATGTCGACGCCATCATGCTGCGCACCTCGGACGAGGACCGGCTGCGGGAAATGGCCGAGAACGCGACCGTGCCCGTCATCAACGGGCTGACGGACGAGACCCACCCGTGCCAGCTGATGGCCGATGTGATGACGTTCGAGGAGCTGCGCGGGCCGATCGCCGGCCGCGTCGCCGCCTGGACCGGCGACGGCAACAACGTCGCCCGGTCCTGGATCCGCGCCGCCGCCATGTTCGATTTCGAGCTGCGCCTGGCCTGCCCGGACGAGCTGGCGCCGCCGGCAGACCTGATCCACTGGGCGCATCGCGAGGGCGCCCGGGTGTCGGTCGGCACCGACCCGGAGACCACGGCGCGCGGCGCCGACCTCGTCGTCACCGACACCTGGGTGTCGATGGGCGACAAGGATGCCGCGTCGCGCCACAACCTGCTGCGGCCCTACCAGGTCGATGAACGGCTGATGGCCCAGGCCAAGCCGGACGCGCTGTTCATGCACTGCCTGCCAGCCCATCGCGGCGAGGAGGTGACGGACGGGGTGATCGACGGGCCGCAATCTGTGGTGTGGGACGAGGCGGAAAACCGGCTGCATGCCCAGAAGGGCATCCTGCTGTGGTGCCTCGGGGGGCTGGAGACGATCTGACCATGGCGGCGTTGCAGATGGAGGGCGATGATCTCGTCCTCCCCTTCCAGATCGAAGCGTCGGGGCTGCGCGGCCGGCTGGTCCGGTTCGGCCCGCTGCTCGACGACATCCTCGGCCGTCACGCCTACCCGGAGCCGGTGGCGCATCTGCTGGCCGAGACGGTGGTGCTGACGGCGCTGCTGGCCAGCGCCCTGAAATACGAGGGCGTGTTCACCCTGCAGGCCAAGGGCGACGGCCCGGTGCGCCTGGTGGTGGCCGATGTCACCGCCGAGGGCGCGGTGCGTGCGCACGCCATGTTCGACGAGGCCCGGCTGGCCGAGGCCGACGGCAGCACCACGGTGCCGGCCCTGATGGGCAGCGGCCACCTGGCCTTCACCGTCGACCAGGGTGCGGACACCGAGCGCTACCAGGGCATCGTCGATCTCTCGGGCGAGACCCTGTGGGAATGCGCCCAGCATTATTTCCGCCAGTCGGAACAGCTGCAGGCCGGGCTGCGCTCGGCCGTCCGCCTCGGGCCTTCCGGCTGGCGCGGCGGTGGCATCATGCTGCAGCGCCTGCCGGATCCGGAAAAGCAGGTGCCGACCGACCGCGAGGACGACTGGCGCCGCACCATGGTGCTGCTCGGCTCCGCCACTGACGACGAGCTGACCGAGCCGACGCTGGCCGGCGAGGCGCTGCTGTTCCGCCTGTTCAACGAGGACGGGGTGCGGGTCTTCCCGACCCAGCCGATGCGCTTCTCCTGCCGCTGCTCACGCGAACGGGTGGCGTCGATGCTGGCGGCGCTGCCGCGGGCAGAGGTCGAGGATCTGGCGATCGACGGCGAGGTCGAGGTCGCCTGCGAATTCTGCAACACCCGCTACGCCTTCGACAAAGACCAGCTGGCGGCGCTGTACACCGATTGACCCGACCGGAGAGCCCGATGCCGCAGTCCCCGACTCGTCCTCGCGCCACCCGGCGCGGCCTGTTTGCTGGCGCCGCCGCCCTGCTGCTGCTTGCTGCCTGCAGCGGCCCGGATCTGGCGCGGGTCGAGCCCGTGAACTTCGCCGGCCGCCCGGCGATCCGGTTGAATGTCGCCCGGGTCGACACGGTCGACCAGTCCGGCGCGCCGGCGGCCACCCAGCTGGCCCAGAGCCCGGCGGCGGCGATCCGCAACTGGGGCGCCGCCAGGCTCCACGCCAACGGCCAGGCCGGCACGGCCCGGCTGATCATCCAGCAGGCCAGCCTGACCTCGCAGCCCCTGGCCACCCAGGGCGGCCTGACCTCGCTGTTCAACGACCAGCCGGCGCAGCAGCTGACCCTGCAGCTGGTCGCCCGGCTGGAGATCGGCGCGGTCGGTGGCTACACGGCGGCTATACCGACGTCCATGTGAACCGGTCCACCACCGTGCCCGAGAGCGCCACCACCGCCGACCTGGCCCGGGCCCAGAGCGGCCTGCTGCAGGACGGCATGGGCGATTTCGACCGCCAGTTCGAGGCCAACATCCGGCAGTACCTGGCGCCGCTGGTCCTGCCCTGACGCCACCCGCCTGGCGCCGCCCGGTCCGGGCAGACCGTCGCTGTCCGCCGCGGGTGCCCGAAATGGGCCGCAAACGAGGCCCAGGGTTCGCTCGGCTTCCCTTTTCGCCGCCCTCTGTGGCACAAGGCGGGATGTGAAGCGTTCATAGTGGCGTCGAAGAATTTCTGAAGAAGGCGTTCATGTCCGAACCCGTCAAGGTTGCCGTCTTCCCTGTCGCGGGTCTCGGCACCCGGTCGCTGCCCGCCACCAAGGCGGTGCCCAAGGAAATGCTCTGCGTTGTCGACAAGCCGGTGCTGCAATACGCCGTCGAAGAGGCGAAGGCCGCCGGCATCGAGGAATTCATCTTCGTGTCCAGCCGGGGCAAGACCGCGCTGGAAGACCATTTCGACCAGCACACCGAGCTCTACGCCTCGCTCGAAGCCCGGAACAAGACCGAGCAGCTGAAGGCTGCGCGGGATGCGGAGCTGCCGCCCGGCCAGTTCAGCTTCGTCCGCCAGGCCCAGCCGCTGGGCCTCGGCCACGCCGTGTGGTGCGCCCGCCACCTGGTCGGCAACCGGCCCTTTGCCGTGCTGCTGCCGGACGAGATCTTCAAGTGCAAGACCGCGCTGCTGGCGCAGATGGCCGAGGCCTATGCCAGCCGCGGTGGCAACATGATCGCGGTGCGCGAGGTGCCGAAGGCGCTGACTTCGCGCTACGGCATTCTCGCCGTCGGCCAGGATGACGGCACGGTGGCCGAGGTCACCGGGCTGGTCGAGAAGCCAAAGCCGGAAGAGGCGCCGTCCGACCTGTCGATTGTCGGCCGTTACATCCTGCAGCCGGAGGTGTTCAGCCATCTCGACCGGCAGGAGCGCGGCGCCGGCGGCGAGATCCAGCTGACCGACGCGATGGCGAAGCTGATCGGCAGCCAGCCCTTCCACGGCGTGCGCTTCGAAGGCGACCGTTTCGACTGCGGCGACAAGGTCGGCTTCATCGCCGCCAACCTGGCCTATGGGCTGGACCGGGCGGAGTTGTCTGCAGCGCTGCGCGAGGCGATCGCCCCCTATCTGTGATCCGGCCGACCAGATCGGTGAACTCCCGATCGGTGGACTGTAAGGAGAAGGTGCGCCGATGCGCATAGCGATGATCGGAAGCGGTTACGTCGGGCTGGTGTCCGGCGCCTGCTTCTCGGAATTCGGCCATGACGTCGTCTGCGTCGACAAGGATGCGGGTCGGGTCGAGCAGCTGAAGCGCAACGAGATGCCGATCTACGAACCGGGTCTCGACGCGCTGGTGGCGAAGAACGCGGCGGCCGGCCGGCTGTCCTTCACCACAGACCTGGCCGCTGCGGTCGACGGCGCCGATGCCGTGTTCATCGCCGTCGGCACGCCGAGCCGGCGCGGCGATGGCCATGCCGACCTGACCTATGTCTTCGCCGCGGCGGAGGAGATCGCGCGGGCGCTGACCGGCTACGCCGTCGTCGTCACCAAGTCGACGGTGCCGGTCGGCACCGGCCGCAAGGTCGCCGAGACGATCCGCAAGACCCGGCCGGATGCGGATTTCGATGTCGCATCCAACCCCGAATTCCTGCGCGAAGGGTCGGCGATTGGCGACTTCATGCTGCCCGACCGCGTCGTCATCGGCGCCGAGGGCGAGCGCGCCAAGAAGGCCCTGTCCGACGTCTATCGCCCGCTGTACCTGATCGAGCGACCGATCGTGATCACGGCGCTGGAGACGGCGGAGCTGATCAAATACGCCGCCAACAGCTTCCTGGCGATGAAGGTGACCTTCATCAACGAGGTGGCCAATCTGTGCGAGCAGGTCGGCGCCAACGTGCATGACGTCGCCCGGTCGATCGGCCTGGACAAGCGCATCGGCCCGAAATTCCTGCATCCCGGCCCGGGCTATGGCGGGTCGTGTTTCCCCAAGGACACGCTGGCCTTCGTCCAGACCGCCCGCGAGGCCGGCGCGCCGCAGCACCTGATCGAGGCGGTGATCGAGGTCAACGAGGCGCGCAAGACCGAGATGGCGGATCGCGTGGTCGCGGCCTTCGGCGGCGATGTCGCGGGCAAGACGATCGCCGTGCTTGGCCTGGCCTTCAAGCAGAACACCGACGACATGCGCGACGCGCCCAGCCTGACCGTGGTGCCGGCGCTGCAGCGGGCCGGGGCGCGGATTCGCGCCTTCGATCCTGCGGCGATGACCGAGGCGCGCAAGCTGCTGACCGATATCGACTACACCACCGGTGCCTATGAGGCGCTGCGCGGCGCCGACGGCGCGGTGATCCTGACCGAATGGAACGAGTTCCGCGCCCTCGACCCGGACCGCATGGCCCAGCTGATGCAGGGCCGGGTCTTCGTCGATCTGCGCAATGTCTACAAGCCGGCGGATATGGAAGAGGCCGGCTTCCGTTACCAGAGCATCGGCCGCCCGGTTCCGGGCTCGGCCGGCTGAACCAGCAAGACCCGTCAGGACCAGAGACCCGCATGACTCACAGCTTCCACCCCACCGTCCTCCGCGAATACGACATCCGCGGCGTGATCGGAACGACGCTCAACGCCGCCGACTACCAGGCGGTCGGGGCGGCTTTCGGCACCATGGTCAAGCGCAAGGGCGGCCGCCAGGTCGTGGTCGGCTATGATGGCAGGCTGAGCTCGGTCGAGCTGGAGGCGGCGCTGGTGCAGGGCCTGGCCTCGACCGGGCTGGAGGTCGTGCGCGTCGGCCTGGGCCCTACGCCGCTGCTGTATTTCGCGCAGAAGCACCTGGATGCCGATGCCGGGGTGATGATCACCGGCTCGCACAACCCGCCCGAGTATAACGGCATCAAGATGGTGGTGCGCGGCGGCCCGGTCTATGGCGACCAGATCCTCGAGATCGGCCGCGTCGCCGGTGCCGGCGACCTGGAGACGGGCGCGGGCCAGGTCCGCAACATCGACCTGCGGGACCTCTATGTCGAGCGCATGCTGCGCGACTATGACGGCACCCGCGACTTGACCGTGGTCTGGGACAACGGCAACGGCGCCGCCGGGGAGGTCCTGCGCCGGCTGACGGCCAGGCTGCCGGGCAAGCACATCCTGCTGTTCGACGACATCGACGGCCGCTTCCCGAACCACCACCCGGACCCGACCATCCCGGACAATCTGGTGGCGCTGCAGGCGAAGGTGGCCGAGACCGGCGCCGACATCGGCATCGCCTTCGACGGCGATGCCGACCGCATCGGCGCGATCGACGCCCAGGGCCGGATCATCCCGGGTGACATGCTGGTGGCGGTCTATGCCATCGACGTGCTGCCGCGCCATCCCGGCGGCGTGATCATCGCCGACGTCAAGACCAGCAAGACGGTGTTCGACGCCATCGCCAAGCTGGGCGGCACGCCGCTGATGTGGAAGACCGGCCACTCGCTGATCAAGGCGAAGATGGCGGAGACCAAATCGCCGCTGGCCGGCGAGATGTCCGGCCACATCTTCTTCGCCGACAAATGGTATGGCTTCGACGACGCGCTGTATTGCGGCCTGCGCCTGGTGGCCCAGGTCAGCCGCAGCGGCGGCACGCTGGCGGCCCTGCGCGACACCTTCCCCAGCACGGTGTCGACCCCCGAGGTGCGGTTCCAGATCGACGAGACCCGCAAGTTCGCGGTCATCGACGAGGTCATGGCCCGGCTGCGCCAGTCGGGCGCCGACGTCAACGACATCGACGGCGCCCGGGTTACCACGGCGGATGGCTGGTGGCTGCTGCGCGCCTCGAACACCCAGGACGTGCTGGTGGCCCGGGCCGAAAGCGGCGACGAGGCCGGGCTGGAGCGGCTGAAGGCCCAGATCGTCGACCAGCTGAAGCAGAGCGGCCTGGCCGAACCGAGCTTCACCGCCTCGGCGCATTGAGGGATCGGGGCTCACCTCTTTCCTGTCATTGCCGGGCTTGACCCGGCAATCCAGAAGATATCGACAGCCTCTGGATGCCCGGATCAAATCCGGGCATGACAAATTGGAGGCCATCCCGACAGCCGGGCGCTGACCGACACACGGGCATGGCGTCACAGGACGACGGGCTGGATCGTCTTGAGGTTGGGGCGACGCGATGCGAACGCCGCCCTGCCAGCCCCTGGAACCGGCTTTGCTGTCCGGAGCCCCTCGAATCGGAGATCCGCCATGCCCGCTTTCACCCTGAGCAACCCCGCCGGCCTCTACGATCCCTCGGCCAATGGCTACTCCCATCTCGCCCAGGTGCCGGGCGGCACGCGCCTGGTGTTCATCGCCGGCCAGGGCGGGGAGGACGAGACGGGCGCGCTGTCGCCGGACTTCGCGTCGCAGGTCCGGCAGGCCTTGGCCAATCTCCGCACCGCGCTGGCGGCCGCCGGCGCCGCCCCGCGCGATGTCGCCAAGCTGACCGTGCTGATCGTGGACCATACGGAAGCGAAGCTGCATGACCTCGGCGCCGAACTCGACCACACCTTCGGGCCGGGCCCGAAGCCGACCTGCACCTTGATCCCGGTGCCGCGCCTGGCGCTGGATGCCATGCTGTTCGAGGTCGAGGCGGTGGCCGTTCTGCCGGGTTAAACCCTTGGTCAGTCCTCCAGCGTGGCGGCGAGCACGTCGCGCATGGTCTGCGGCGGGCGGCCGAGCAGCGTCTCGAGCGTCGGGTCGACCGCGACGAACTCGCCGCGCCGGGCCGCCCGGAACAGCCCGACCAGCAGATCCGCCACCGGCGCGGCCGTGCCGTGCGAGACCATGGTTTCGCGCCAGGTGTCGTCGGGCACGGTGATGCGCTTGATCTCGCGGCCGGTGAGGTCTGAGGCGATCGCCGCCAAATCGGCCATATCCAGTGCTTCGGACCCGGTCAGTGGCGGCGTGATGCCGTCGAAGCGCCCTTCGTCGGCCAGCAGGATCGCATCCGCCTCGGCCAGGTCGGCATGGCTCGTCCAGCTGACCTTGCCATCCGCCGGCAGATGAAGTTCGCCGGTCTGCAGGCCCTGCCGCATCAACCCCAGCGCGCTGGCGGCGTAGAAGCCGTGACGCAGCGAGGTGAAGGGCAGGCCGAGGCCGGACAGGATCGCCTCGGTCGCGGCGTGGTCGGGCATCGGCGGGAAGAGCGACGCCGGACCCGATCCCATGTGGCTGGTGTAGAGCACCCGCCTCGCACCCGCCCGGCGCGCCGCCTCGATCGCAGCACGATGCAGATCCACCCTCTCACCGATCGAATGGGTCGAGATGACCAGCACCTGGGCCGCGCCTTCGAACGCCGCCGTCAGGCTGTCGGGATCGGCGAAGTCGGCTTGGCGGACCTGTACTCCTTGCTCGATCAAGCCCGTGGCCTTCCGCGGATCGCGGACGGTGGCAACGATCCGGTCGCCGGGGATGCGGGTCAGCAGCTGCTGCACGACGGCATGGCCGAGCTGGCCGGTGGCGCCGGTGACGACGATCATGGAATTCTCCTGATGCACTGATATCATCGATAACGGATTGTCGATATCGGTGATATAACGTCGCTAACAGAAATTTGCTAGCGGCGATCCGAAATAAATTCTAAATCTGCCGATATGGACGACATCGCCGCCACCGGGCATGGGCCGGACGACACGATCGCCGCGCGGGACAGGATCGTCGCGGCTGCCGCTGCGCTGCTGGCGGAGGGCGGCCGCGAGGCGCTGACCACCCGCGCCGTCGCCGTGCAGGCCGGCGTGCAGGCCCCCACCATCTATCGGCTGTTCGGCGACAAGGAGGGGCTGCTCGACGCCGTGGCGGAGCACGGCTTTGCGGCCTATCTGAAGGAAAAGCGGCCCGCCGACCCCGGCGTCGACCCGGTCGAAAGCCTGCGCGCGGGCTGGGACCTGCACATCGGCTTCGGTCTCGCCAACCCCGCGATCTTCGCCATCATGTATGGCGACCCGCGCCCGGGAAAGTCATCGCCCGCCGCGGACAAGGCCTACGCGATGCTGCAGCAGCGGATGCGCACGCTCGCCGCCGCCGGGCGGCTGCGCGTCAGCGAGGCGCAGGCGGTGAACGTAGCGCGGGCGGCCGGCTGCGGCATGGTCTTCACCCTGCTGGCCATGCCCGAGAACCAGCGCGACCCCGATCTCTCCGCCGTGATGCGGGAGGCGATGATCGATGCCATCACGGTGGCGGCGCCGGCGGACGAAGCCCCGGGGATCGCGTCGACCGCGATCACGCTGCGCGCGCTGCTGCCGGAGGCCGATGGGCTGACGGATGGCGAGCGGGTGCTGCTCGCGGAATGGCTCGACCGGCTGTCGACGCCGCCTAAGGGCCGCCGATCCCCCTGAACCGGGCCATGGCCAGCGCGTCGACATAAGCGCCGTCACGATAGGCGTAGGCGCGCATCACGCCTTCCTCGACAAAACCGAATTTGCGGTAGAGGGCCTGGGCCGGCGCATTGTCGGTCCAGACCGTCAGCTCCAGCCGCTTCAGGTTCAGCCAGTTGTCGGCGGTGTCGATCAGCGCGGCCAGGAGCGCGGTGCCGAGGCCACGGCCGGTGAAATCGTCATGCACGCCCATGCCGAGTGTCGCCGCATGGGCCCGGCGCACCTTGCCCGGGGACAGCACGGCGTCGCCGA
>NZ_JBYRFX010000650.1:0-5630 GCF_057815775.1 Inquilinus sp. | reverse complement strand
CTGGGCGGGGTGGCGCGGCGCACCCGCGAATCCCTGCTGCTGTGCGAGGCCGCCGGCTATGACGTGGTGATCGTCGAGACCGTCGGCGTTGGCCAGTCCGAAACCGCTGTCGCGCAGATGGTCGACGTGTTCCTGCTGCTGCTGATGCCCGGCGCCGGCGACGAGTTGCAGGGCATCAAGCGCGGCATCGTCGAGGTCGCCGACATCCTGGTGGTGAACAAGGCGGATGGCGACCGGAAGGGCGCTGCCAACCATGCCGTCGCCGAATACCGCCACGCCCTGGCGCTGCTGCGCGGCCCGCGCGGCTGGACACCGCCCGTGCTGCAGTGTTCGGCGTTGGAGAACCGCGGCATCGACGCCGTGTGGGACATGATCGGCCGCTTCCGCGCCGATATGGGCGCGATGCTGGCCGAACGCCGTGCCGACCAGGCCCGGTCCTGGCTGTGGCGCGAGCTGGGCGACGGGCTGCTGGACGCGCTGCGCGGCTATCCCGCCGTCGCCGCGGCCCTGCCCGCCCTGGAGGCCGACGTCGCCGCCGGCCGCCTGCTGCCGACCATCGCCGCAAGACGGCTGCTGGAGCGGTTTCTGAGGAGCTGAGGCCGGGAATTGACGCCGGATCATTGACCGCCCCATGCTGTTTCAAAGGGGGGAAACAATGCGTGCATTGATCGCGTCAGCACTGTCGTGCGTGGTGCTCGCCGGTTGCTCGGGAACGAGCACGACTGGAAGCGGCGCTCAAAGCCCAAGCGCTCCCAAGGACTTCACACTCATCGAAAATCAGCTGATTTTCTTCGATGCAGGAAGCGCCAGACCAAACCACAATGCCGTAAAGATCCTGGATGCCGCGGAGCCAGCTCGATGGCCTGCCGGCCTCAATCGTGTCGACATCATCGGCAATGCCGACCGCACAGGATCTGCAGCCAGCAATCTGAAACTATCACTTCGTCGAGCAGAAGCGGTGCGCGACGCACTGGTCGCCCGTGGCGCGCCGGCGAACCTGCTATTCATCAGGGGGGCCGGCGAAGGCGATCCATTGGTCCCCACGGCCGACGGCGTTGCCGAGCCGCAGAACCGCTATGTCGCGATCATTCCGCAATAAAGCAGGACGCCCTGCGGGCCCCTTGTTCGTCCCGCGTAACTCGGGCCGGGGCTCGATGGCTCGAGCCCCGGCTGTCCTACGCTCAGACCTTGTTCGACGGCGCGATGCCCAGGCCGGATCCGGCCGGCGGCTTCGGAGCCTTGTCCTGCTTCGGCTTCTTCTTTTCCTTGTTCGATTTCTGGTCACGATTGGCCATGGTATGCCTCCGACTCGCTATTCAAACCGCATCCTATGATCGGACGAGCCGGGCGAACCGTAAAGGCCCGGCTGCGTCCGCCCTGCGGCGGGTTGGCAGTCACACGCTGGACCGCATGCGCTATGCTGTCCCGATAGAGGCGGAGCGGAGAGACGGCGATGACGGCGTATGACTCGATCATCATCGGCACGGGGCAGGCCGGGCCGGCCCTGGCCGACCGGCTGAGCCGCGCCGGGCAGCGCGTCGCCGTCATCGAGCGCAACCGCTTCGGCGGCACCTGCGTCAACACCGGCTGCATTCCGACCAAGACCATGGTGGCCAGCGCCTATGCCGCCCGCATGGCCCAGCGCGCCGCCGAATTCGGCGTGGTGCTGGCCGGGCCGCCCGGCATCGACATGGCCAGGGTCAAGGCGCGGAAGGACGGCGTGTCCGGCCAGTCGCGCACCGGCGTCGAAGGCTGGATGCGCGGCCTGGCCAACGGCACCGTGATCCAGGGCCATGCCCGCCTGACCGGCCCGAACAGCGTGCAGGTCGGCGACGACACCCTGACGGCGGAGCGGATCTTCCTGAATGTCGGCGGCCGCGCCGCGGTGCCGCCCCTGCCCGGCCTCGACACCGTGCCGTACCTGACCAACAGCACGATGATGGACCTCGACACGGTGCCGGAGCACCTGGTCATCATCGGCGGCTCCTATATCGGGCTGGAATTCGGCCAGATGTTCCGCCGTTTCGGCGCCACGGTGACGGTGATCGAGACCGGGCCGCGGCTGGTCGGGCGCGAGGATGAGGACATCTCCGCCGCCATCACCGGCTTCCTGGAGAAGGAGGACGTCACCATCCGCACCGGCGCGACCTGCCTGAGCGTGGCGAAGCACGGCGACGGCGTGGCGGTGACGGTCGACTGCACCGCCGGCGCGCCCGTCGTCACCGGCTCCCACCTGCTGGTCGCCACCGGCCGCCGCCCGAACACCGACGATCTCGGGCTCGAGGCGGCGGGCGTGGCCGTCGATCCGCGCGGCTATATCGTCGTCGACGACCAGCTGCGGACCTGCGTGCCGGGCATCTGGGCGCTGGGCGACTGCAACGGCCGCGGCGCCTTCACCCACACCGCCTACAATGACTTCGAGATCGTCGCCGCCAATCTGCTGGACGACGATCCGCGCCGGGTGACCGACCGGATCCCGGCCTATGCCCTGTACACCGACCCGCCGCTCGGCCGCGCCGGCCTGACCGAGACGGAGGCCCGCCGGGCCGGCAAGCGCATCCAGGTCGCCACACGGCCGATGACCCGGGTGGGCCGCGCCGTGGAAAAGAGCGAGACCGAGGGATTCATGAAAATCGTCGTCGATGCCGACACGCGGCAGATCCTGGGCGCCGCCATCCTCGGCACCGGCGGCGACGAGGTGGTGCACGGGCTGCTTGACCTGATGTACGCCAAGGCGCCCTACGACGTGCTGCAGCGTTCGGTGCCGATCCATCCGACGGTGTCCGAACTGCTGCCGACGACGCTCGCCGCCCTGGGGCCGGCGTCGTGAGCGGGCTGGATCGCGCCCGAGCGGCTGTCATGCGCGCCCTGATCGCGGTGGTCGGCCGCTTCCGGCCGATCCTGCCCGGCGACCGGCTGATCGAGGATCTCGGCCTCGACGCGGATGCCTCGACACGGCTGATCTGGGACATCGAGAATGCGCTCGGCGCCGATATCCCGCGCGACGAATACCGCGCGGTGCTGACGGTGGAAGCGCTGATCGAACTGGTCGACCGCCACTACGATCCGCTGACCGCGGTGCCCAAACACAGCTGGCACATGTAGCCGCCGGCCTCGCCGAATTCCGTCATGCCGATGGCCGACGCCGCCGGGCTGTTGGCCAAAGGAACGACGCTCGGCGTCCACGCCTGGCGCTGACAGGGCGGGCCATGCGTCCTAGACTGGGGGCAACCGCAAAGGAGCCCGGACCATGGCCACGCCACCGCCCGTCAGGCCCGACACGCCGGCCCCGGATTTCCGGCTGCCGGCCACCGATGGACGAACCTACACGCTGGACGACGTCGCCGGCCCGCATGGCACGGTAATCGTCTTCCTGTGCAACCACTGCCCCTATGTGAAGGCGGTGATCGACCGGCTGGTCGCCGACGCCCGCGTGCTGCTGGCCGAGGGCATCGGCGTCGCCGCCATCTGCTCGAACGACGCCACCACCCATCCGGAGGACAGCTTCGAGCGGATGAAGGACTTCGCCGCCGCGCACGACTTCCCCTTCCCCTATCTGCATGACGAGGACCAGTCGGCGGCGCGAGCCTACGAGGCGATCTGCACCCCCGACTTCTTCGGCTACGACGCTTGGCGCGGGCTTAAATACCGCGGCCGGCTGGACGAGGGCCGCACCAACCCGCCACCGCCCGGCGCGAAGCGCGAGCTGGTCGAGGCCATGCGCCGGATCGCCAAGACCGGCGAAACGCCGGACGAGCAGCCGCCGTCGATGGGCTGTTCGATCAAGTGGAAGGCGGCATGACACCCGGCACCGCGAGGCGCGTCAACGCTACGCGCCGAACGCCGCCTCATACTGCTCCGGCTTGAAGCCGACCAGCAGCTTGCCGCCGATGTCCAGCACCGGACGCTTGATCATCGAGGGCTGGGCCGTCATCAGCGCGATCGCCTTGGCCTCGGTCACCCCGTCCCGGTCCGCATCCGGCAGCTTGCGGAAGGTGGTGCCGGCGCGGTTCAGCAGCACCTCCCAGCCGACCTTGCCGGCCCAGCCCTTCAGCACGCCCGCGTCGACGCCCACGGCCTGGTAGTCGTGGAAGGTATAGGCAACGCCATGCCCGTCCAGCCAGGCCCGCGCCTTCTTCATCGTGTCGCAATTCTTGATGCCGTAGATCGTGACGGCCGCCGGCTTCGCCATGCCGAATCCCTTTTCCGCGCTTCGCTGCCCCTATTCTTTCAGACCGGCACGCGGGCCACCAGCGCCGCCGCGGCATCGATCGCCGCAGTCTGGTGCGGCTGCAGCGACTGGCCCGGCCACGCCGCGGCGTAGTCATAGGGGTCGACCGCGTCGGTGCGAATGCCGGACAGCTGCTCCATCACCGCCAGGCCGCACCACGGCGCGTAGAAGGGCGAATAGCCGCCCTCATGCGTCAGCAGCAGCCGGCCGCCGCACAGCGTGTCCGCCGCGTCCATCAGCAGCCGGGTCATCTCGCGGAAGGTGCCGGACATCGCCATCTGTCGGCCCAGCGGGTCGAAGGCGCAGCCGTCGAAGCCCGAGGGCACGATGATCATGTCCGGCCGGAACCGGTCCAGCGCCGGCAGCGCCACCCGTTCGATCGCCGCGACGTAGGCGCCGTGGCCGGAGCCGGGCGGCAGCGGGATGTTGATGTTGGCTCCTTCTCCCCTGCCCTCGCCGTTTTCCGCCAGGGTGCCGGAATCCTCGGGATAGTTGCCATCCTGGTGCAGCGAGATCGTCAGGACATCGGGGTCGTCATAGTAGATCCACTGGGCGCCAATGCCGTGATGCACGTCCCAGTCGACCATGGCGATTCGGCCTAGGCCGCGTTGGCGCAGATGCTCGATCGCGATCGGCGCATTGGCCAGCAGGCAGAAGCCGCGGCCGCGGTCCCGCTCCGCATGGTGACCAGGCGGGCGCACCAGGGCGTAGGCGTTGCGCACCGTGCCGTCGAGGATCGCATCCGCCGCGGCGATGCAGCCACCAGCCGACAGCAGCGCGATCGGATAGGAGTCCTTGCCGATCGGGGCGAAATCCCCGCCATCGCCATAGCCGGCCTCGCTGGCGGCGCTCAGGCGTTCGATATAGCCGGGGGTGTGGATGCGCAGCACCTCCTCCACCGTCGCCGGGCGCGGCCGGATCGGGTGCAACTGGTCGAGCAACCCGGTCACTTCAAGCAAATTGCGCAAGCGCCGCTTGGCCGGCGGCGATTCCACATGCATCAGGTCCGGCTCGACATAGCCGCCGGCCGGCATCGAACCGGCGGCCATGCCGGTCATGTGCCACATGTAGCGTTCGTGCCAGACCAGCCCCGTCGTCATGCGCCGTTCCCCCGGATGATGAACTCGGCCGCGCGCTCGGCCACCATGATCGTCGGCGCGTTGGTGTTGCCGGATACCATGGACGGGAACACCGAGGCATCCGCCACGCGCAGCCCCTTCAGCCCTCGCACCGCCAGCGTCGGGTCGACCACGGCGAGGTCGTCAATGCCCATCCGGCAGGTGCTGGTCGGATGGTACAGCGTGGTGCATTGCGCCCGGATGAAATGGGCGATCTCGGCATCGCTCTGCGCCTCGGCACTCGGCGTGATCTCGTGCGACAGCACCTCGCGCAGCGGCGA
>NZ_JBYRFX010000649.1:0-2972 GCF_057815775.1 Inquilinus sp. | reverse complement strand
TGACGCTGCGCATGTGCTCCAGCGCGTCGCGGTTGGGCGCGTCGAGGTCGACGATGATCACGTCGGGCTCGATCTCGCGCACCTTTGCCAGCAGGTTCTCGGTGCCGCTGACGGCCACCACCACGCCATGGCCGGCCGCGGTCAGCGCCGCCTCGACCAGGCTGCAGCGCTCGGCATTTTCATCGACCAAGAGGATGCGCAGGACCAAATCGGATGCCGTGGTGACGGGGTGGCTGGCCGTATCTCAGCAAGTTCCGGACCACTGCGCAGCGATTGGGCAGGGCCCGATGCCGCAGGCACCCGGATCTCTAGGCCGGCCGCGATGCCGGCGGCTGGCCCGGATCTTGCTTCGATCTGCCCTGCGGGTGCGAAAGCGCAAAAAGGCAGAAAGAACGATCTGGAGGTTTCACGATGGCATTGTCGCAGAAGCATTGGGTGATCGGCGCCGCGCTGGCGGTGACCATGGGGCTGGCGGTGTCCGGCGCCAGGGCGGCCGAGGACACCATCAAGGTCGGCATCCTCCATTCCCTGTCGGGCACCATGGCGATCAGCGAGACCACGCTGAAGGACGTCATGCTGATGCTGATCGACGAGCAGAATAAGAAGGGCGGCCTGCTGGGCAAGAAGCTGGAAGCAGTTGTCGTTGATCCAGCGTCGGACTGGCCGCTGTTCGCGGAAAAGGCGCGGCAGCTGATCTCGGTCGACAAGGTCGCGGCCACCTTCGGCTGCTGGACCTCGGTGTCGCGCAAATCGGTGCTGCCGGTGTTCGAGGAGCTCGACGGCATCCTGTTCTACCCCGTGCAGTACGAGGGCGAGGAAAGCTCGCGCAACATCTTCTACACCGGCGCGGCGCCGAACCAGCAGGCGATCCCGGCGGTCGACTACCTGATGAACGAGGAAGGGGTGAAGCGCTGGGTGCTGGAAGGCACCGACTACGTCTATCCCCGCACCACCAACAAGATCCTCGAGGCCTATCTGAAGGCCAAGGGTGTTCCGGCCGAGGACATCACGGTCAACTACACGCCGTTCGGCTTCTCCGACTGGCAGACCGAGGTCGGCAAGATCAAGACCTTCGGCTCGGCCGGCAAGAAGACCGCCGTGGTCTCCACCGTCAACGGCGATGCCAACGTGCCGTTCTACAAGGAACTGGCGAACCAGGGCGTCAAGGCGACCGACATCCCGGTCGTGGCCTTCTCGGTCGGCGAGGAAGAACTGGCCGGAATCGACACCGCGCCGCTGGTCGGCCATCTCGCCGCCTGGAACTACTTCCAAAGCGTGGATACGCCAGAGAACAAGGCCTTCATCGACGAGTGGCACGCCTACATCAAGAACGACAAGCGCACCACCAATGACCCGATGGAGGCGCATTACATCGGCTTCAACATGTGGGTGAAGGCGGTCGAGAAGGCCGGCACCACCGATCCAGACAAGGTGATCGACGCCATGGTCGGCGTCACCGTGCCGAACCTGACCGGCGGCTACGCCACCATGATGCCGAACCACCACATCACCAAGCCGGTGCTGATCGGCGAGATCCAGGCCGACGGCCAGATCCAGACGGTGTCGGAGACCCCCGAGGTCGTCGGCGACGAGTGGTCGGACTACCTCGAAGGCTCGAAGGACCTGATCTCGGATTGGCGCAAGCCGCTGTCCTGCGGGAACTTCAACGTCAAGACCGGCAAGTGCGGCGGCTCCGGCTCCTGAGCGCCCACCGGAGGGGAGGCCGGGAGGTGCGGGGGCACCTCCCGGCCCGTTCGGAACTGTGAAGGCTGATCCGATGGCTTGCTTGGCGGCCAAACCATATGAGGCGGAACCGGGAACCAGGTCTGTTCTCGCGGTCCTGACACTCCTGCTCCTGATCCTGCTGCCGCTCTCCGCCCGGGCCGAGATCGCGCCCGAGGTGCTGGTGCGGTTCGCCTCGGCCAATTACGACGACATCAGCGCCGGGATCGACGGGCTGGCGGCGTCTGGCGATGCCCAGGCGCCGGCGATCCTGGATGCGCTGGGCGCCGGCCGCTTGATCGCGGCGCCGAACGGCGTTCTGGCGATCAAAACCGCGGCCGGCACCTATGTCGACGCCGCCACCGGCGCCGCGTTGGCCGAGGCTCCGGCCGGCGGCAAGCCGGTGCGGGTCAACAACAAGGTCCGCCGCGGTATCGAGACGGCGATGGGCACGCTGACCCTGGTCTCGCCCGACCCGGCCAAGCGGCTGGACGCGGCGGCCTCGGTGTTCAAGTCGCGCGACCCGAATTCCCGCGCGGCGGTGGAAACGGCGCTGGCGCGCGAGACCGATCCGACCGTGAAACAAGCCTTCACCGAGGCGCGGGCCGCGATCATCCTGACTCATGGCGGCACCGATGCCGAGCTGCTGGCCGCGATCGACACCATCGCCGGCCGCGGCGACCAGGAGGCGCGGGCGCTGCTGGCCGGCATCGCCACCGCGTCCCCCGCCGTTGTGGCCGCGGCCCAGGCCGCAATCGGTCGCGTCGACACCAGGCTGGCGATCTGGAACGGGGTGCAGAGCCTCTATTACGGGCTCAGCCTCGGCTCGGTGCTGCTGATCGCCGCCATCGGCCTGGCCATCACCTTCGGCGTGATGGGCGTGATCAACATGGCGCATGGCGAAATCGTCATGCTCGGCGCCTACACCACCTTCCTGGTGCAGGAGGCGTTCCGGCAATACGCGCCGAACCTTTTCGACTATTCGCTGGCGGTGGCGCTGCCGCTGGCCTTCCTGGTCGCGGGCCTGGCCGGCATCGCCATCGAGCGCACCATCATCCGCTTCCTCTACGGCCGGCCGCTGGAGACCCTGCTGGCCACCTTCGGCCTGTCGCTGATCCTGCAGCAGGCGGTGCGGACGATCTTCGGCCCGTCGAACCGCGAGGTCGGCAACCCCGCCTGGATGTCCGGTGCCTTCGACCTCGGCGGCCTGACCCTGACCTGGAACCGGCTCTGGATCATCGTCTTCGCCC
>NZ_JBYRFX010000648.1:0-2481 GCF_057815775.1 Inquilinus sp. | reverse complement strand
CCTTGGCGTCGTCGTCAACCTTGAGGGCCGCGAGGCTCCTGACCTTGAACGCCCGGGCCAGCTCGCCACTGAGCGCTTCCATCTCCGACAGCAGCGTCCACTCCTGCGCAAACACCTCCGCCGCCGGGGATCCGGCGGTGGATGTCTGGGGCGTGGGCGCTGTGTGTTTCATCCCTTGATGAGAACATAAAGGGAACAATGAGTCGAGGGATAATACTGCTCGACCACCCCACATCGCCATCGCGAGCGCAGCGACGCAATCCGGCCCTGGCGGCGCAAACCGCGCAGGCGGCGGCAATTCTGGATCGCCACGCCCTTCGGGCTCGCGATGACGGCGAAGGGTTGGTGAGGCCGGCGATCAGATCGCCGCTATCGCTTCTCGCCGGGCCGCCATCGCGGTGATGAAGCCGGCGTAGCTCCAGCCCAGGTGCTTGGCCGAAGTCTGGGTCCCGGTGGTCCGGTCGACCTGCTCGGACAGGGCGCCATCGGCGGGGGTATAGGCCTGCACTGCCGCCAGGAAGGCGTCGCCGCGGGCCAGGAAGGCCTCGGCCAGCCGCCTGCCGCCGGTCGCCTCTTCGGTGGTGCCCAGCGCACGGGCGAAGAAGCCGCGATTGACGTCCGTCAGCGCGAAGGGCACACCCGCCGCCACGGCGGCGGCGAGGCGGAAATGGAACTCGGCCGCGGCCAGGGTGGCGATGTACCAGGCGCCGCCGCCGTAATAATGGTCCTCGCGATAGCGGCCCAGCGCCGGAGCCTGGCCGGCCGGGCGGTCGGCATTGATCGGGTACAGCCCGGCGAACAGGTCCTCCAGCGCCGCCAGCGTCGCCTGGGCGCGCGGGTCTAGCACGCTGTGCGGCCCGTCGGGCAGGCCGGCATGCAGCACGCCGAGGATCACGGCGATGTCGAGGTCGCGGCGCGGCGCATCGGCCGTGGCCGGCAGCAGGCTGGCATAGGCGCCGGCCTCGGCCTGCCAGTGACCATCCAGGGCCACTGCCAATGCCTCGGACGCTTGGCGGCAGCGTTCCGCGCCGTCGGTGTCACCCTGCGCCGCGAGCCAGCCGGCCCCTTGTCGCAGCGCGGCGCATTGCACGGCCTGGGTGTAATAGTCGTGGCCCAGGCTGTCTTCCCAGATCTCGAAGCTCGGCTCGCGGTGATGCGCCAGGACGAAGGCCAGGTCGATGCGCAGCAACTCGGCCGCTGCCGCCCGGCCAGCATCATCCAGGCTGGCGCCATTCAGGCAGCGCAGCAGGGTCAGGGCGCGCAGCGCCGGCCCGTCATGCTGCGGCCGCGACCAGTTCAGCGTGTCCAGCGTGCCGTCCGGATTGATTCGGACCTCGCCCCAGATACGGTCGCCCGCGACGCCGCGCAGGTCGGCATCGGCGCGGACATGCTGGACGAAGGCAGGGTCGACACCTCGCTTCGGGTCGCCCGCGGCGAGTACAGCGGCGCCGGTCAGGCCGCGCAGATCCAGGCTGAAGCGGATGAAGTCGCGGATCAGGCCGGTGTCCGTGGCGGACCTAGTGCCGTCGGCGATGACGATCCGCAGCGCATCCATTACCAGCGCCGAATCCCGGAACCAGTGGAAGAAATAGTCGGGATCGGGGTCGTAGGCGCCCATGACCGCCGTCGCCACCACCGAGCCGGGCTTCGGCACGACGCGCTGGCGGAACGGCGGGCGTTCCTTCACCAGATGGGTGGCGGAGACGCCGAGCGTCAGGTTGCGGGCGGAGACGGCGTATTGCCGGTCGAGCCACTCCGGGAGGTTGCGGCCCATCGAACCAGACGGCACCGGCATCAGCAGCAACTCCCGTTAAGACTTAAAGCGAGGAACGTACGCTAACTTATTAATGTCATTGCCGGGATCGACCCGGCAATCCAGAAGATGCCGACACTCTGGATGCCCGGGTCAAGCCCGGGCATGACAATCCGGGGCTATCCTCGGGCCAGATGCGGGCTGTCGAAGCCGAGCTTGCGCAGGCCCTGCTGGATGTCCGGGATGCCCATGAACAGCTTCCACAGCAGGCCGCTGCGGTGGTTCTCGATCATCGCCACGATCGGGCCCTGGTCGATGGCGAGATAGGTGTCGGCGGCCCAGCCGGCCTGTTCCGAGAAGGCGTCGACGAAGCCGAAGCGGTCCCAGATCCTGTCGCCGAGTTTTTCATAGAAATGCCGCAGCGCCCGCATCGACTGTTCCGGCGCATAGGGCATCGCCGACAGCGCCGCGGTCGGGGAGATGACGCCGATGTCGCTGTCCGGTGCGTTCGCGGAATAGCCGGTCGGGTTGTCGCTGGCGGTCAGGCCCCAGCAATCCGGCCCGTAGCCCTTGAACTGGTTCGGGTTGCGAACGCAATGCTCGTAGTTGATCAGCGTGTGCCGGCGGTTCTGTTCCCAGTAATCGGCATACTGGTCCTACAGGCCGCGCGGATCGAGGCCGAGGAAGGAGTAATGGGTGAAGAACAGCGGCCCGCCATAGGGCATGCC
>NZ_JBYRFX010000647.1:0-2278 GCF_057815775.1 Inquilinus sp. | reverse complement strand
TCCCCGACGTGCCGTTCGACGAGAAGAATGGCCGTTTCGCCAACCAGGAAGGCCGCATCCGGCCCGGCCTCTACTGCGTCGGCTGGGCGCGCCGCGGCCCGACCGGGACGATCGGCACCAACCGCCCCGATGGCTTCGCAGTGATAGAGAAGATCGCCGAGGACATCGGGGATGGCTCCGCCAAGCCGGGCGGCGAAGGGTTCGACCGGCTAGCCGAAGAGCGCAACCTCGCAGTCATGGCTTTCGACGATTGGAAGAAGATCGACGATGCCGAAGTCAAACGCGCCCGCGACGGCGCGCCGCGCGAGAAGTTCATCGCCATCGACGAGATGATCGCGGCCGCCAAGGCATAGACCATGCGACAAATCGAGTAGGGGGATTCCTCACGGTCTCCCCCTCTCACACCACCTGGCATACGTTCTACGTACCGCGGCGGTTTCCGGTAAGGTTTAGCGTGGCATGATGGTCGGCAAGTGAGACCAGCTTGTGGTTGGTGAACCAGGCGATGGTCATGGCCTCGGTGGCCGGGTGGCTTAGGGCCAGACGCCACCATCCGTATCCTGAGCCTGCCAACAGCCAGGCGCGCGCGGTTGGGACCCCGCATGCCCGAAGAAAACGGGCGGTCGCCCGTTTGCGTTTGCACTGTTTGAGCCTGGCGCAGCGCAGTTTGCGCCTGAGCCATTCATCAGTTCTGCGCAGTTCACGCTTGGCCCGAGCAAGTCGGAAGTATGTCACCCAGCCCGTCGTGAAGGCATTCACCTGAGCGATCATCGTCTTGAACGGGATTGCCCGGTTCCGACGTGTGATTGCACGCAAGCGCTCCTTCATCCGGTGCAGGCTCTTCGGCGCAATGCCGAGCCCTCCTGTGTACCAGAGGCGATAGCCGAGGAACGAACGGTCCTCGACGGGCGCGACCGCGCTCTTGTGCCGGTTGACGCGGAGTCGGAGCTTGCCTTCCAGAAAGGCAGACACCGAAGCCATCACGCGTTCCCCCGCTGCCTGCGACCGTACATAGATGTTGCAGTCATCGGCATAACGGCAGAACCGGTGCCCCCGGCGTTCGAGTTCCTTGTCGAGGTCATCCAGCAACAGATTGGCGATCAGCGGCGAGAGAGGGCCGCCTTGCGGAGTCCCTTCCTGCCGTTCGACGCATACGCCGTTTGCCATCATCCCCGCTTGCAGGAAGCGACGGATGATCGTGAGCAGGCGCTTATCACCGATGCGTTGGGCGAGACGGGACATCGCTACGTCGTGGTTGACCCGGTCAAAGAACTTTTCCAGATCGAGATCCACGACCATGCGCCGCCCGTCGGTTACATACTCTTGAGCCTGACGAAGCGCGTCATGCGCGCTCCGCCCAGGACGGAACCCATAGCTCGAGTCCGAGAATGTCGGATCGAACATCGGCTCCAGCACTTGCAGGATCGCCTGCTGCACCAGCCGGTCGACCACCGTCGGGATGCCAAGCTGGCGAACCCCTTTGCCATCCGGCTTGGGGATTTCCACCCCGCGCACCGGTTGTGGACGGTAGCTGCCATCGAGCAGCGAGACGATCAGCCCTTCGCGGTTGTCCGCGATCCAGCCGCGCAGGTCGGCAACGGTCATCCCGTCCGCCCCCGGCGCACCCTTGTTCGCTTTCACCCGCTTGTAGGCTCGGTTCAGGTTGGCCGAACTGGCCACCTGTTCCATCACATCATACGCCAAGGCGAGTTTCTCGGCCCATGCCGCAGGTGTTTGCCGCTCCTCGATCGTCCCAGCGCCGGTTCCGCCTTTGCCGGTGACGTCGTGGCGCAGCGATGCCTTCAGGGCCTCGTCAAAGAGGTCCAGCTGCTTCCCGCTGCTTTGCTGCCGCTCCACACCCATCGAATGCGCCCAGTCTTGCTCCTTGATTACCAAATTCAGCCCTTCGCCCGGTCGCCCGGACTACTATGGCTTCTGCTGACTTCTCCCACCCCATCCAACGACATCGCTGTCGCCGTACTCCGGATCGTCCGGAGAGGCCGGGAGATCTCCCAGGGTAAGACGTTTATCCTTCGCTCGGTCGCCGCCGGATCTACCGATGCGCCTGTCCGTCTGAATATCGGGCGTCCCGGCCCATTGCCCGGTTACCCCACCGCACCGGCCTTATATCCGGTTCCTGTTCGTCAGCTCCGAGCTTTGCCTCCGGCTTCCTCCCCACCCCGCCTCGCGACGACGCAGTTGCCTTCAGCTAGCGGTTCCGTTCAGCCGGCCCGCAAAGGACTTGCACCTCCAACATCAACGCCATGCCTGGCACACA
>NZ_JBYRFX010000646.1:0-4903 GCF_057815775.1 Inquilinus sp. | reverse complement strand
TAGCGATCCTGCTTGCGCACGATCTTGTAGGCATCGCGCAGGTCGCCGGCGACGGCCTGGAACTTGCCGCGGACGGCACCGACCTCGGCCGGCTCTTCCGTCAGAGCCCAGGGCTCCTTGGCGCACAGCTCGGCCAGCTCGATGATCGCCTGGATCACTTCACGGGCGGCGGCATGGCCGAACGCCACGGCGCCGAGCATGATCTCCTCGGTGAGCTCGCTGGCCTCGGATTCGACCATCAGCACGCCTTCGAGCGTGCCGGCGACGATCAGGTCCAGCTTGCTCTCGGCAGTCTGGGCGATCGTCGGGTTCAGGATGTACTGGCCGTCGATATAGCCGACGCGCGCGGCGCCGATCGGGCCCAGGAACGGGATGCCTGAGATGGTCAGGGCGGCAGAGGCGCCGACCAGGGCCGCGATATCCGGATCATTCTCCAGATCGTGGCTCAGCACCGTCGTGACGATCTGCGTCTCGTTGCGGTAGCTCGGGTGGAACAGCGGGCGGATCGGGCGGTCGATCAGGCGGCTGACCAGCGTCTCGTTCTCAGACGGGCGGCCTTCGCGCTTGAAGAAGCCGCCTGGGATCTTGCCGGCGGCGAATGCCTTTTCCTGGTAGTTCACGGTCAGCGGGAAGAAGTCGAACTTCGACTTCTGCTTCGAGCCGACCGCGGTGCAGAGCACGACGCTCTCGCCATAGGTGACCAGCACGGCGCCATCGGCCTGCCGGGCGATCTTGCCGGTCTCGAGGACGAGCTTGCGGCCGCCCCAGTTGATCTCTTTGCGATAGATGTTGAACATCGCTTTTCCTTCCTCGGACACCCCGTGCCTTGATGTGCCTATCGGGGTCGGGCCGCTCCACGCCGGGCCCGGGGGCGAAATACGACAAGCGCCGCCGGCACGGGTGCCGGCGGCGCTGATGTCACGAAACGGAATCTGTGTCTGGTGCTGGACCGCCACGAGCCTTCGCCGCGGATGGCCGCATGATCGGTGGAAACCCGACCATCTGGCGACCCGGGCAAAGGCAGTGGACCGGCATGCGTCGGATCAGCGGCGCAGGCCGAGGCTCTTGATGATCGTCTCATAGCGCGCGACGCTCTTGCGCTTGAGATAATCCAGCTGGCTGCGGCGGCGGCCGACCATGATCAGCAGGCCGCGGCGGCTGTGGAAATCCTTCGGATGGGTCTTCAGGTGTTCGGTCAGGTTCGTGATGCGCTCGGACCAGATGGCGATCTGCACTTCCGGCGAACCGGTGTCCCCAGCCTTGGGGGCATAAGTGCCAATGACCTCTTGCTTGCGCTCCGGCGTAATCGACATCGTGGTCTCCTAATCAGAGGTTGAGGATGCGCACCGGTCGGATCTCGCCGCCGTCGATGCGGGCCAGGGCCACGGGAGTGTTCCCGCAGGTGGCCAACACGATGGCGTCCGGGCTGTCCGGATCCAGATCGAGGCGGGTGATCCGCTCCCAATCCGAGCGCCGTAGCAGCGCGACCGTCTGGCCGTGCCGCATGCGGTGCGCTTCAGCTTCCGTCAGGGCCACTGCCGGGATGTCGTCCAGCGGGGTCTCGATCGGAAGCAGAATGCTGTCGAGGGCCGATTGCTCGGCCAGCGCGTCGATATGCGCCAAGGTGGATGACGCGTCAAGGCCGAAGGGGCCTACGGAGGTCCGGCGCAATGCGACGATGTGTCCCACCGTGCCGAGGGCCAGGGCGATGTCGCGGGCCAGGCCGCGCATATAGGCGCCCTTGCCGGACCGTACGTCGAAGGTGGCATGGTCGGCGTCGAGGATGTCGGCCAGGCGCAGGTCGTCGATCCGGATGATGCGCGACGAGAGCTCCACGGTCTCGCCACTGCGGGCCAGGTCGTAGGCGCGTTCGCCATTCACCTTGATCGCGGAATAGGCCGGTGGAACCTGCTCGATCTCGCCGATGAAGCGCGGCACCACGGCGGCGATTGCCGCAGGGTCCGGCCTGATGTCGCTGGTCTCGGTGACCCGGCCTTCGGTGTCGTCGGTGTCGCGCGCCTCGCCCCAGCGGACGGTGAAGCTGTAGGTCTTCTCGCCGTCCATGGCGTAGGCGACGGTCTTGGTCGCCTCGCCCAGCGCGATCGGCAGGATGCCGCTGGCCAGCGGATCCAGCGTCCCCGCATGGCCGGCCTTCTCGGCGTCGAACAGGCGGCGGATGCGGCCCACCACCTGGGTCGAGGTCATCCCGACCGGCTTGTCGACCACCACCCAGCCATGGACCGGGCGGCCGCGCTTCTTACGCGCCATCAGTGTCGTCCGCCTTGCCGTCCGACGGCTCTTCGTCGTCGACGACCAGATCGCGGGCGATCACATCCTGGTGCAGCAGTGTGTTGATCTTCTGCGCGTAATCGAACGAGGTGTCGGCCTGGAAGCTGAGCTGCGGCGTGTGGCGCAGCCGGACGCTCTTGGAAACCTGGCCGCGCAGGAACGAGGCGGCGCGGCGCAGTGCCGGCAGCACGGTGTCCATCTTCTCGCCGTTCAGCGTGGTGACGAAGACGATGGCGTGCTTCATGTCCGGGCTCGGCCGGACCTCGGAGACGGTGATCGACACGCCGGCAAGGTCGGGGTCGTGCAATTCGTCCCGCATCAGGATGGCGGCGATGGAATGGCGCAGCTCTTCACCGACGCGCAGCTGGCGTTGGTTCGGGCCTTGGGCAGTGGTGTGTCGCATGGGGTCGTTCTCAAAACGCCGCGGTCCGGCTGTGATGCCGGACCGGGGGGAAGGATCCATCCGCCGCCGACCGAGAATAAACCCGATCGGCGGCGGTGGTGCAGGAAATCAGGAAGTCCGGCCCTAGAGCTGGCGGATTTCCTCGACCAGCTCGAAGCACTCGATGACGTCGCCGGTGCGCATGTCGTCGTAGTTCTCGAAGGCCATGCCGCATTCGTAGCCCTCGCGGACCTCGCGGACTTCGTCCTTGAAGCGCTTGAGGGTCTTCAGCGTGCCTTCGTGCATCACGACGTTGTCGCGCAGCAGGCGGACACCGGCACCGCGCTTGACCACACCGTTGGTGATCATGCAGCCGGCGACCTTGCCGACCTTGGTGATGTTGAAGACTTCGCGGATCTCGGCATTGCCGATGTAGTTCTCGCGCATCTTCGGTGCCAGCAGGCCGGTCAGGGCTGCCTTCACGTCGTCGATCACGTTGTAGATGATCGAGTAGTAGCGGATCTCGACCCCATCGCGCTTCGCCATTTCCCGCGCTTGCGGGTTGGCTCGGACGTTGAAGCCGATCAGCATCGCACCGGTCGAGGCGGCCAGGGTGACGTCGCTTTCCGTGATCGCGCCGACTGCGGAATGCAGCACCCGGACCCGGACCTCGATGTTGTCGCCGGCAACCTTCTCCAGCGACCCGGCGATGGCTTCGACCGAACCCTGCACGTCGCCCTTGATGACGACCGGCAGCTCCTTCGCCTCGCCTTCGCGGATCTTCTCGAACATCTGCTCGAGCGAGCCACGCGCGGTGGCGACGTGAGAAGCCTCGCGCCGCTTGCGGGTGCGGAACTCGGTGATCTCGCGGGCCCGCCCTTCGGTGTCGACGACGACGAAGTCGTCACCGGCAAGCGGCGTGCCGTTGAGACCCAGGACCTCGACCGGCTGGGCCGGGCCCGCCGATTTCAGGTTCTGGCCGCGATCGTCGAGCAGGGCGCGCACGCGGCCCCATTCGCCGCCGGTGACGAAGATGTCGCCGACCTTGACGGTGCCGCGCTGGACCAGGACGGTCGCAACCGAACCGCGGCCGCGCTCCAGCTTCGCCTCGATCACCGAGCCTTCGGCCGGGCGATCCGGGTTGGCCTTGAGGTCGAGCACTTCGGCCTGCAGCAGGATGGTCTCGACCAGCTTGTCGAGGCCGGCGCCGGTCTTGGCCGACACCGGAACGTCCAGCGTCTCGCCGCCCATCTCTTCGACCACGATCTCGTGCTGCAGCAACTCGGTGCGCACGCGCTCGGGCTTGGCGTCGGGCAGGTCGATCTTGTTGATCGCGACGATGATCGGCACGCCGGCAGCGCGGGCATGGCGTATCGCCTCGACCGTCTGCGGCATGACGCCGTCATTCGCGGCCACCACCAGGACGACGATGTCCGTGGTGTTGGCACCGCGGGCCCGCATCTCGGTGAAGGCGGCGTGGCCCGGCGTGTCGATGAAGGTGACGCGCTGGCCGGATGCGACCTGCACCTGATAGGCGCCGATGTGCTGGGTAATGCCGCCGGCTTCGCCGGACACGACATTGGTATGCCGCAGCGCGTCGAGCAGCGAGGTCTTGCCGTGGTCGACATGGCCCATGATGGTGACGACCGGGGGACGCGACTGGAGATGCTCCGCCTCGTCCTCGTCGCCCCGCAGGCCGATCTCGACGTCGGATTCGGCCACGCGTTTTACCTTATGTCCAAATTCCGCCACCACCAGTTCGGCCGTGTCGGCATCGATCGACTGGGTGATCGTCGCCATCACACCCATGCGCATCAGCGACTTCACGACGTCGCCACCACGCTCGGCCATACGGTTGGCCAGCTCCTGCACCGTGATGACCTCGGGGATCACCACTTCGCGGGAGAACTTCTCCTGGTTCTGGCTCAGCTGGGCCAGACGTTCGCGTTCGCGGGCCCGGCGCATCGCCGCCAGACTACGGCCACGGGTCTCACCGTCGTCGCTCAGGGCCTGGACCACGGTCATCTTGCCGGAGCGGCGCTTCGGCTCGGACTTGCCGGGGCCGGGCGCACGCCGGGGCGGGCTGGGCGGCGCACCGCGGCCGGGCAGGGCGCCGCGGCCAGCAGGGGCGCCACGACCACCACCACCCGTCTTGCGGCGGGGATCTTCCTCGTCGTCGGCCGTGGCCGCGACGCGGGCACCCGGCACCTCGGTCGGGGCACGGGCGGCGGC
>NZ_JBYRFX010000645.1:0-26566 GCF_057815775.1 Inquilinus sp. | reverse complement strand
AGTTAAAAGAATTGAATAACAGGATATGTTGGTATTAATTTGCTAAAAATTTCTCCTTATAAAAATCTGACAATATGAATTAACGATTCAATTAGAAAATAAAGAGAAATGTATTTTAGCAAAATAACTGGACATCGAAATTTTATTTGATGCACTCCCGCAGAAACAGCCGAAACTTCGATGTTTATTTGAAATTGTCCGACGATTGGCCGATCCCATCAGGCTGAGAAAGAGGCAGCTGCCGCCAGGACAGAGAAGGCGTCCCGGAAGGCTCTGCATATCCGGCGGAAACGACGGCTGCCGCTGTTTGCCGAGGCCCGACCGGACCTCCCATTTGGGAGATGCGTAAAATTTGAGGGAATACGAAAATGCTCAGATCCGCGTTTCCCAATGGAGGTAACAAATGCCGACATTCCGGTGATGCAACGACGACGACCGTCCTCGAAGGAACAATTAGCCCAGGTGTTCTGGGTATCAGCGAGGGAGGATCTTTCTCAGGCGAATTCAATGCCTTCGATGACAGTGACTGGGTCAAGGTCACGCTCACGGCCGGGCTGACCTATCATTTTTATGCCGATGCGACAGGGCCGGGGTCGGGTGGCGGAGACAGCGTCCTGAGCCTGCACGACTCGACCGGAACCGTGGTCGCAAACAACGACGATGGTGGCCCCAGCAACAATTCCGCCATCACCTACACCGTGGCGACCACCAGCACCTATTACATCGACATTCATCAGTTCGGGGGATACCCGGGGGAATACGACCTCTTCGCCACGAGCTACAACGACACGACGGATCATCTCCTGACATCCGCAGCGGACACGTATACCGGCGTGACAGGTGATCGGATCCTGGGCGGTAAAGGCGATGATGTGATCGCCATCGGCGACGGACACGATGCGCTCGGCCAGCAGGGCAACGACACCATCACCGGCAATGATGGCCTGAACTTGATTTCGGGCGGCCTGGGCAACGATACGATTTGTGGTGGCGGCGCCAGCGACCTTCTGTGGGGCGATGCCGGGCTGGACTACATCTCCGGCGACGCAGGGAACGACCAGATCCACGGCGGAGCTGGGGGTGACTATCTGTTGGGCGGTGACGACAACGATACGATCGACGGCGGTTCCGGGGCGGATTGGATTTACGGCCAGGCCGGTGACGATATCCTGACCGGCGGGGCCGACGGTGACCGGCTGGATGGCGGAGATGGCGTCGACACCGTGAGCTACGCCAACAGCTCAACGAGCGTCACGGTGAGCCTGAACAGCCAGACCGGCACCGGCGGCGACGCCCAGGGCGACAAGATCGATATCTCGGGAATCGACGCCAACACCAGTGTCGCCGGGGACCAAGCCTTCAACTTCATCGGCTCCGGCGCCTACACCCACCATGCCGGTGAGTTGCACTATGCCTTCTCCGGCGGCCAGACGGTGATCGGCGGCGACACCAACGGCGACGGAGTCTCGGATTTCAATATCGTCCTGACAACGTCCGTTGTCCTGGTGGCGGGCGACTTCGTCCTCTAAGCGGATTGAACCCGGGCGTTCGGCCCGGGACCACGACAGGCGAAAGACCGGCGGCGTCCTGCCTCGCCCAAGCGGCGATCGGGATGCCGTCCGGCCTCTCTATTGTGCCTGAGGCATAGTCGCCACCGTCGTGACTGGGTGAAAGAACGGGGCCCTTCAACAAGGGGTTGCTGCGGATGCCCCACCCAGAGCGGGGATCCGGTCAAAAAAAAGCGTGGCGCCGAAGCGCCACGCATCAAAGGTCAGTTCGCCGGGATCAGAGAATGAAGTCGGAAACGGCCAGAGAGGCAGCGCCCGTAACCCCGATCTCGAAATCGGCCTTGCCGTCGCCGTTGATATCGCCGCTCAAAATTCCACCCTGGAAATGCAGTTCTCCAGCAACGTGGTGGAAATTCTCAGCCCCGATGAAGGTGAAGGCCTGATCGCCCGCCACTGTGGTCTTGGCGTCGATCCCCGAGAGGTCGATCTTGTCCTGACCATGGGTGAAGTCGGTGATCACATCCCGCTTCGCGCCGACAACCGATTCCGTGTAGTTGGTGAAACGGAAGGTGTCATTGCCGGTGCCGCCGGTCAGCGTGTCGGTGCCATAGCCGCCGATGAGGATGTCGTTTCCACCGCCACCGCGGAGGATGTCATTCCCGGTGAGACCCGACAGCGTGTTGTGGGACCCGTTGCCGGTGATCACGTTGTTCAGGGCGTTGCCGATCCCGTTGATCAGGCCGGTGCCGTTCAGCGTCAGGTTCTCGAGATAGCTCCCGAGCGTGTAGCTGATGATCGAGCTGACGGTGTCGACGCCGCCCGCGGCCGTTTCCCAGATCTTGTCGCCGGCATTGTCGATGGTATAGCCGTCATTGCCCAGACCGCCGACCAGAAGGTCAGCCCCGGTGCCGCCGATGAGGACGTCGTTACCGAGACCGCCGACCAGGGTATCGTCACCGACGCCGCCATCGAGGATGTCGTTGCCCGTGCCGCCCTCGAGACGATCGCTACCCGCCGCACCCAGGAGTGTGTCGTTACCGAGGAACCCTTGCAGGTGGTCGTTTCCGGCCGTACCGGTCAGGTGATCGGCAGACCCGACAACGCTGCCGAGCAGGCCAGCCAGGGTATCCGCCCCAGTCTCGACCACGCCGCTGACCGTACCGATCAGCGCGGTGATCGCACTGAGCGGCCCGACATGGCCGAGGTCGCCGAGGTCGAGGTTGGCGAGCAGGTTGCCCACGGTGGACAGCACGCCGTCCAAGATGCCTTCGGCATTCAGGCCGCTGGCAGCCAGGCTGTGCAGCAGGCCCGGGATGTCCAGGAGACCGCCCAGCGCATCGCCACCGAGCAGAGCGCCCAGCAGGCCTTCGACAGGAGCCAGGACACCGCCCAGGATGCCTTCGACCTTGTCGAGCAGGCCGCCGACGATCCCGTCATGGCCCAGCAGGTTGCCCAGCAGATCGCCGCCGAGGACGCCACCGAGCAGGCCGTTCAGGATGCCGGTAACGCCGCCGAGCAGATCGCCGCCGCCGAGGACGCCGCCGAGCAGGCCGGACAGCAGGCTCGACACCGTACCGGACAGGCCGCCCAGCGTGCCGCCGAGCAAGCCGCCCACCAGATCCTCGACCGTGCCGAGCACGCCACCGAGCAGATCGCTGCCCGGGAGGGCGCCGCCGAGCAGACCGCCCAGCAGGTTCTCGACTGTCCCGAGGAGACCACCGAGCAGATCGCCACCGAGCAGACCGCCAGTGAGGTCGCCGCTGAGCAATCCGGTGAGGAGGTCACCAACCGATCCGAGGAGGCCACCCAGGAGATTGCCGTCGCCACCGAGCACACCGCCGAGCAGGTCGCCGCCGAGCAGGCCGTCGACAACGCCCGTGACCGTGCCGAGCAGGCCGTTCAGCAGGTCGCCGCCGAGCAGGCCGCCGAGCAGGTCGCCGCCGACCGCGCCACCGAGCAGGCCGCCGACGAGGTCGAGCACGCCGCCGAGCAGATCATTGCCGCCGAGGACACCGCCGCCGAGGATGCCGTCCGTGAGGCTGCCGACCGCGCCGAGCAGGTCGTTGACCAGGCCGAAATCGACCACGCCGAGCAGGTCGCCGCTGAGGAGACCACCGAGCAGGCCGCCGGTCAGGCCTTCGACCAGCCCGACGACGCCGCCCAGCAGATCCCCGCCCAGGGCACCGCCCAGCAGATCGGACACCGTGCCGAGGAGGCCGCTGACGAGATCGCCGTCCAGCAGCCCGGTCAGCAGATGGCCGCTGAGAAGCCCACCGTCGCCGGTGATCGCGTTGAGCACGCCCTCGACCGTGTCCAGCACGCCGCCGACCAGGCCGTCGGTCAGAATGCCGCCGCCCAGGATGTTCGCCGTGATGGTCTGCAGCGAATCGACGAGGTGGCCGAGATCCAGGGACAGGACGGCGCCGAGCACGTCATCGCTCAGGATCGTCTCGACGACTCCCGTCACGACACCGAGAACCGTACCGAGCAGTTGCCCGTCCAGTACGGTGTCGAGCAGGCCGCCACCGAGCAGGTTGCCCAGCAGGCCATTATCGCCGAGCAGGCCGCCAAGCAGGCCGTTATCGCCGAGAATGCCGCCAAGCAGGCCACCGCTGCCGAGAAGGCCGCCCAATAGACCGTCGCTTCCCAAAAGCCCGCCGAGCAGATCGTCGAGAAGGCCGCCGCTGTCGCCGCTGCTGCTGCCTCCGCCAAGCAGGCCGCCCAGAAGGCCATCGCCCCCCAGCAGACCGTCAAGAAGACCCATATCATCCTCCAAAAATACTAATCGAATGCGCCAATCGGCTGCCGCCCCATTGGCGAGGCACCAATCATTCATGCAAAAAAAGTCATCACTGTCCATCTGAAAACGGCATTTTACTTATGATTTTCAATGCACTCTTAAATCATTCTGAGGCATTTCCTCTTTCTTATGCACCATAGTCAGTTAATTATCTTTGATAGATAATATAATTATTTGAATCTGAAATTTAATTTCTAAATCTCGCAAAACAAGATCAGAAGACATCCGAGCCGTCATGGATTCCTACGGGTCGACCACCGAGCAGACCGTCAGAGCCCGAAATTGCAGTGCTCACGCATGGCTGAAATCGAAATGATCGAACAAAAAAAGAGGCCCCGACGCCGGGGCCTCTCTCTTTGCTCAGGTTTGACGATGGCGTTACAGGAGGAAGTCCGAGGCCACCAGCGCCGTGGCGGAGTGGACGTCGATCGCGAAATCCGCGACGCCGTCACCGTTGACGTCACCCAGCACGGTGTAGACACCAGATCCTTCCGACTGGACGATCAGCTCGTGACCGGTGCCGGTGAACGCGCCACCGCTCGTGAAGGTGAACGCGGTGTCCCCGTTGGCCGGGTTGCCGTCGGCGTCGATCGGGCGGAGATCGATCTTATCGCTTTCGGCATGGGAGAAGTCGGTGATGGTGTCGCGGCCAGACACGGCAACCGTGCTGTCCGTGACATCGCGGTAGATGAAGAAGTCGTTGCGGCCGCCGCCGGTCAGCACATCGGCACCGGTGTTGCCGAGGATGGAGTTGGTGCCGCCGTCGCCCGTCAGGTTATCGTCATGCGTCGAGCCGTAGAGGTTCTCGATGCTGATGTAGGTGTCGCCCTGGGCGTCGCCGCCGGTACCGGTTCCGGTCAACAGATTGACCGTCACGCCGGTGGTGCTCGAGTGATAATAGGCCCAGTCCGACCCGGTCCCGCCGTTCAGGACATCGGCCCCGGCACCGCCGACGAGACGATCGTCGCCGTCGCCGCCATTCAGATTATCCGCACCGAAGCCACCGTAGAGGCCATCGGAACCGGCATCGCCGTTCAGCGTGTCGGTACCGTTGCCGCCGACCAGGGTGTCGTCCCCCGCAGCGCCATTGAGCGTATCGTTGCCGTCGGCACCGCTCAGCGTGTTGGCACCGGCATCGCCGCTCAGCGTGTCGTTGAAGGCCGACCCGTAAACGTTCTCGACGCTGTTGAAGGTGTCACCTGCCGCTTCGCCGCCGACACCGGTGTTGGCACCGAGGTCGACGATCACGCCACTCGTGCTGGTGTGGTAATAGGCCGTGTCGCTGCCGTCGCCGCCGTTCAGGACATCCGCGCCGGCCCCGCCGACGAGCCGGTCATCGCCGTCACCGCCGTTGATCGTGTCGATCCCCGCGCCGCCGTAGATCGCGTCGGCCCCGGCATCACCATTGATGGTGTCGTTGCCGTTGCCACCCTGGAGCGAGTCGGCACCGCCGCCGCCATTGAGGATGTCGTTGCCGTCGTTGCCGAACAGGGTGTTGACACCGTTGTCGCCGGTCAGCGTGTCGGCGAAGGCCGAGCCCCAGAGGTTCTCGATGCTGTCATAGGTGTCGCCAGCGGCTTCGCCGCCGGTGCCGGTCCCGGTCGCGAGGTTCGCGATCACGCCGGCCGTCGCCTCGTGATAGTAGGCCCAGTCCGAGCCGTCCCCGCCGACCAGGTGGTCAGCGCCCGTGCCACCGACCAGCTTGTCGTCGCCGGCGCCGCCGGTCAGGGTGTCGGCACCGCCCTTTCCATAGAGCACGTCATTGCCAGCATTGCCGACCAGGGCGTTGACCAGGTCGTTGCCGATCAGCCGGTCGTCGAAGGCAGATCCGGTCAGGTTGTTGATGCCGAGCAGGACGTCCCCTTCGGCATCGCCGCCATGCCCCACGGCGCCGTTCACGGCGGTGATGTTGATGCCGAGCAGGGACAGGTTCAGCAGTTGGAGATCGAAAAGGTCAACCTGCACGCCCGCGCTCGAATCGAAATAGGTCGCGGTGTCGGTTCCGCCGTCGAGCACCGTTCCGGTGCCGCCGAGAATGTTCAGCAGTCCACCAATGATGATGTCGGCACCCGCGCCACCATCGATCACGTCGTTGCCCAGATTTCCGACGATGAGATCTGCGCCAGCCTTGCCGTTGATCTGATCATCGCCCAGGCCGAGCAAGTTTAGCATCAGGTCTGAATTGTCGGTGCCGTTAAGGACAGCCATTTATATTCTCCCTAAAAAATCTCGGCATCAGCCGGGCTGCTGTGCACTGCTGAAGCTGGCCGCGCGAGCAATTCACGCGTTTGCATTTCCATTTCGATAATAGTCAAACAGCTCAGCACAAAAAGTGAAATTCCCTGTTCGGCATTCCCGTTTTGAGACGAAACACAAATCCACCGAGTCCACCTAAGTATTTGCTGTACATAGCAAAATCAAGGTTACAGAAATTATATGATGCGCTAGAGTAATTTTATTCCGAAAAAAAGATCACAATCCTCTAGAGAACGAAATTAGCTTTAATTATAGCGGAATTTTCGGTCAATAAAATCAGCACACACGAAATAATTATCCGATCAGATAGCAACAATGTAACCATAGATCTGTAATAAAATTTCTCACCAGCATTTCACTTGCTCATTCCCCGCGTCACGCTGCGGCTCACCTCATATATTTTAATTGCCGATGATGGCGGCAGATTGATCGAATCGTACGAAACGACCCGAAGCGGCGATCAGCCTGCCCTTTCGCCCAAATCCCACCGTAACTTGCTATCCCTGTCGTGCTCAGGCATGAACATTCGCGTGAAACGGCGCCCGGAGGCCGCACGGCCGAACTCAATCCCGCCCAAATCCTGGCATATTGGCTTGCTGGACGCTCACAGTTGAGGGAGACCAAGGCCATGGAAGTGACGCGCCGACTGTTTGTTGCCGGAAGCGTCGTCCCGGTGGCCGCAACCGCGGCCGGGCTGGTGGATGCTCAGCCTGCCCGCGCGGACACACCCGCTACCGCCACCGCGACGCCGAACATCGAAGCGCTCCGCGCCCTGCCGCCGCAGACGCCCAGCGGGAACGCTCCTGCCGCCGCTGCGCGCCTGCAGGCTACGGCGGCCCCTTCGGCCCAGGCCCAGGCCCAGGCAAGGATTGCGGTCCAAGGGTTCCAGACCGCCGGAGATGGCGGCGGTGGCGATTTCGTCTGGGATCCGCAGGCCAATGATCCCGACGACAACGGCGTGTTCATCAAGCCACAGGCAGGCGACGCACCTGGCCGATGGCGCCGGGTCATCGCCGATTCGGTCAATGTCCGATGGTTCGGCGCCAAGGCCGACGGCACGGGCGACGCCAGCGACGCGATCAACGCCGCCCTCACCGTGGCGGTGCGACTGGGGCTCCCTCTGCTTCTCTCAGGGACGTTCCGCGTCGAGAAATCCGTGGTCCTGCCGGGACAGGTCAATATTCATGCCGCCGCAACGCTGATCGCGGCGAACGGCGCTTACAATGCCGTCCCGTTCTGGAGTGGCGAGAGCAGCGGCCGAAGCTGCGTCGTCGATCTCGCCTATGGCCGGTTCTCCACGGTCATCGGACGCCTTGCCATCCGCGCGGAGGATCCGTCGAAACCCCCGACGGCACTGGCCGCGATCAGCTGCAGCAAGGGCATCTACAGTGAACTTCTGCCGAACCCGGAGGGCCGGGGCGGAAGCAACACGACCTGGCAGTCCGTCGAGGTCTACGATCTCGAGTTCGGCTTCTTCACGCCGGAACGCGGGCTGCCCGTCCCGTCCCAACTGCCTCAGAAGGATGTCCGCTTCGCCCGGGCGGACTGGCAGCCATCGGCCGTTCCGCGGGGGGACGGCACCTATGCGGTGCTGACGTATCAGCCGAATGACTATGTCATCGCGGGCCGCGACATCTATGTCTGCATGTCGGCCGGCACCCCCGCTGCCGGGCTGCCCCCGCTGGCGCCCGGCCCGAAATCGGCCTCGGCCGACAGCAGCTCGGCATCGGCCGACGTCTGGGAATATCTGACGGACGAGCCCATCAAGGGCGTCCAGCGCTTCGCACCCGGCCAGACCGTCGAAGCCAACACGCTGATCACGACCGACACCGGGACGTATCGGGCCCGCCGAAGCGGAACAAGCGGCAGCGCGGCGCCGGCGACGCAGGGTTTCGAGACCGACGAGATGCCCGTGCCCGCCTGGTCGGCCGGGGACGCGCCCGCCCTCATGAACTTCCGCACGAACGGCGGCAAGATCTACCGCCTGATCGGCGCCGGAACGGGCAAGACCGAAGGCCGCGGGCCAAGCCACACGGACGAACGGCCGGTCGCCGATGCGAATGGCTGGTCCTGGGCCTATGCCGGGCCGGCGACGTCGCCGAAATGGCGCTATATCCGCAAGATCAGCTATTGCGCGGCCGGCACCGGAATGGTCGTGGATCATTTCTGGACACAGAATGTCGCGACCTCATGGATGAGTTCCGCGACGGCCACCGACGACAGCTTCATTATACACTTCCGGGCCCAGGCCAGCCGTGACACCGCGATCCGCATCAACGGCGGCAACTTCGCAGCAGCCAATGTGTATATCCACGGCGATCGCGGGCGATTTGCGTCGGGGCATGATGATCCCGGGGCGGCGGCCATCCAGAACTTCGGCGTCTATCGGGTCGGGTCGACCTATATCGACGGCGAATGGGCGCGCGGCATGCTGCTGGGCCAGCGGAGCGAAACCGACACAACCTTCAAGGCCGACGGAGGCTTCAAGACTGCCACCGGCGTGGCCATCGAGGCGCATCCGGCGGCATCCCAACTCGTCGCACGAATCCGGTCGTCGGTCGTCAATGCCGGCCAGCCGATGCGCGACTACGCCTATGTCGACACGCCGGGATCGTTCGCCGACGGCGCCACGCTGACAGGCCCGAACGGCAAGGCGATCGTTCTCAGCAGCCAGCGGACCGCGGGCAGCAGCAGCGTCCTGCTGATCTATCGGCTCCTGTCCGGGTCCATACAGCCCGGCGATACCGTCACCTCGGACAATGCGCACGGCCAGGTCGCGAGGCCATACGCCAATACATTGTCCGCGGGCCTGATCGGCATTCCCACGGTCGTCCCCGGCGCAACCCGCCAGATCGACGTCGAACTCCCGGACAGCACGTCGAAAATGATCCCCTATCGACCGCTGGGATCGCCATTCTCGACAGAATACGACACGCGCGACCGCCTCCTGGCCCAGGCGCCCGACGGGTCGATGAGCTACTGTTTTCGCAGCGGCCTGCTCGTGCGGGCTGCGGATAGCGGCTATTTCAATCTGGGATCGGTCTCGGCCATCGCCGATATCGATCCGGAGCGGGGCGTGAGGCAACTTCTCACCATCGCGAAGCCGGAGGGCCAGATCCGCCTGCCCAATTCGGCGGATCCGGCCACGGATTCCCTCAAGCGCGGCAGCCACCTGCAGCTGGAAATCACCAACGCAGGCGTGGCCAAGACTCTGTTCTTCACCGACAAAACCCACCCGGCGCCGATCTTCATCGGTGGGGAACCGAACTGGCCCGCCAGCGGCGTGGTGGTCCTGAACCTCTGGGTCTACAACGGCGCGCCGTGGCGGACGGTCGTCCTCGGCGGTGCGCCATCGGTCCATGGCATTCCTGCCAACGGCCTTCGCCCGACCGGAGACCTGCTCGACATGCGACCGTCCAGCACCTCGCCCGGTTATCAGTACGTGGCTCTTCCCGGAGATGAAACGGCGGCTGCGGCAAATCCCGTCTGGTTCGAATGGAACCTCCCCCCTGATTGGGACCGCGGCCCCGTGCGCTTCCGATATCGATGGGCGCGGGCGGTCGGTGGAGGCCGGCAGATCGTCGGCGCCCTGCAGGGCCGCCTGCTCTGTGACGGCACCGGTTTCAACAGCGCGATGGGCGACATGGTGACGTTGCCTGATTCAGGCGCGTCCCCCGAAACATTGTATGTTTCGGGGGAGTCGGCGGAGGTCCCGCTGGCCGGAATGGAGAAATGGCACCCCGGCGCCACGGCCCTGTTTCGCTTCTGTCGCATGCCATCGGCGGAAGGTGCCGAAGGGATCCGGGATACGGCGCGACTCCTGGGCATTGATCTTCTATATGGACGCGGAGAAAGTCGCGGCCCTCATCCAAATGCCGACCCTTCGGGAGAAGCCGTCGCATCTCTAGCAGTTGAAAGCAGATCTGATGAAAACGTTGCACTCTGACGCGCTGGCGGGAACGGACGGAACGGTGAGCCTCAGTTCAGGTGCCGCCTTGCCCAGCAGTGATTTCCTCTCGCCAAAAGATCTGCTTCGCGGAATTGCCCAGGGCTGGCGCACCATTGCGGTGGCGGTGGTCTTGGCCCTGGTCGCCGCAGGTTGCTATCTTCTTCTGGCTCAGCCGAAATTCGACGCGGTGATGGTGATTGCCCAGTCACCGGACTCCTCAACAGACCCGAAGCTCGGGGCGGGTCAGTCCATCGCCCAGGATCTCGGGCTTCTCAGCCAGAACGCGGATGATTCCTATGCCCGGTTCCAGGCAGGGCTGACATCGACGTTGCTTGCCCAGAAGCTGCAGGCCGATGACCGATTGCTGAAGATGATGTTCGACACGCGCTGGGACAGTGACAACGGGCGCTGGAAGGAACGAGGAGCCGTCGGCAACTTCCTCTATTCCCTGATCGGCATCACGCGTCAGGCCAAGCCGTCGGACGCCGACATCATCGATTTCCTGAACCAGCATATTACGCTGAATCAGCTCAACGATAACCAGATGTTCGAGGTTCATCTTTCCCACAGCGACCCTGCCGCGGCTCGAGAATTGCTGGGGCAGATCACATCGATCGTCGACAGCCTGGTCCGCGCGGGCTTCCTTGAGCGGGCCGAAGCCCAGAGCGCGTATCTGCAGCGCGCATTGCGTGACGCCACCTTGTCCGAGCAGCGCCAGGTGCTGATCCAGATGCTCTTCGCGGAAGAGCAGAAGAAGATGCTTGGAAAGGTCGACCTGCCGTTCTCCATCGACATCGTCAGCCCGCCCTGGGTCGGTGATATTCCCTACTCTCCGAAGGTCGTGATGTCGCTCGTCCTGGCGGTTGTGCTGGGGTTTGTGGTGGCGGTCATCATCATCGTCTTCAGGCAGCGCGGCAGGCCGCCGGTGCACTCGTAAGCATGAGGTCGGTCTGAACACAGCTGAGCTGCAGGCGGCGTAGGATCCGAGCCAATGGCCCTTTTTCTCATTATCCTTTCAGGCCCGATCCAGTTCCTGGTGCTGGCCAATGTCGGCGGCCTCAACGTCAAGCCGATCCATATTTGCTTCCTGTATATCCTGCTCTTCGCAGCGCTCGATCGACGATCCCTGGAATTCCTGGCCGAGTCTGCGAAGAATCATTGGGGCTTCTTTTTCGGATTCTTCGCCTACCTGATGGTGCTGTTGCTGTCTTCGTTTTGGGCGCTCGACAACGGTGCCGTGATCTCGAAGTTCGCCAAATTCTCCACCTATTACGGCGTCTGTGTCCTGGCGGCACTCGTCTTCATGCGATCCTCGCATAAGGCAGTCACCCGGGCCGTCATCTACGGAACGATCGGGTCCATTCTGGTCTTCATGACGGCAGCATTCTTTGCGCTGTCTTTCGCTGGGCTGAATATTTTTACTTTCATCTTCAACGCATTAAGATCGGGAAATTTCGTCGCCTTCCAGTTCTCGTTTTACATCTACCTTTCCCAGTATTTCGGCAATCTGGACCCGATCGAGACGGCCGGCATCCGCCATGCCACCGTGAATTTCCTGATATTCATGTTCCTGCTCTTCATGGCGATCCAGCCGCTGATGCGGCAGCGCGGCCTGTCCCAGAGAATGGTGGGAATGACGGCGGCGACGATGAGCCTGCTCATCGTTTTCCTGAGCTTCAGCCGCTCGTCCATCGTGCTGGTCGGCATGGTGATGATGTTCGTCTGGATTTTCCAGCTCCAGCAGAACCGGTTCCGGCTGCCGGCACGCCAGACCGCGATGGTGGTGATCGCCGGTTTGATGGTGCTGGGCTTTCTCTCGGTCGTCCTGCTCACCAATCCCGGGCTGCAGGAATCCATCGGAAAGCTCGGCACGGTGGTGAGCGAACGCTTTGCCAAGCTGGGCGATGACGAGCGTCTGCAGATCTACGCGCTCGCCGTTCAGAAACTGGAACTCAGTCCCTTTCTCGGCTACGGCGGGGGAGCGCGCGTCGCCACGCTCGACAATCATTTCCAGATCCACAATGTGTTCCTGAACGCTTGGTTCGAAGCGGGCATTCTGGGCTTGCTGACGTCGATCATGTTCTTCGGCTCTCTGCTCGGCGCCTGGATCTTCGGCACCCTGCGGTTTGCCCGGACACCCGAGCTGTGGGTCCTGCCCTATTCCTCGGCATGGGTGATGGCGCTCCCCATTCTTCCGCTCATCAATGCCCTGCAGGGCGGCGACGGCAACTTCGACCTGGCGTCCTTCTTTTGCATCAGCGCCTTCTATGGCTGGCTTACGGCCAACGAGATCGAGCGCAGGGACCGGGCACGACGCAGCCGCCCTGCCGCGCACCACGTCGTCGACGTCGGACCGCGGCAGGGATCATTCGACGGGGAGCCCCTGCCCGATCTCGGATGACCGGGTGGCGCCATGCTGGCGGCATCGGTGATCTTTCCGAAGACAACCCCGCGCCGCCACGGCACACTCCGCGCCGGAGGCCAGTATGGGACACGTCCCGAAGACGCGCCGCATCCGTCACGACTCCGAGCTCGGTCGGTGGGAGGTCGCGTTCCGCGAGCCCGATCTCCGGCTGCGCCCCTATGTCCAGACCTATGCCGGCTTCGATGAGCGCGGCATCCTGTTCCACCGCCGGCGCGAGCTCGCCATTGCCCATATCGCGGTCATCTTCAACACGGGTCCCGCCTTCCGCATCAGCGACCCGCGCGAGACCGAGGAGCCGGGGACCTTCCGTGGCGCCTTCGTCGGCGGTCTCTACGACAGCTATGTCGTGACCGAGGGTGCCGGCACCTCGCGCGGGGTGCAGGTCAATTTCACCCCGGTCGGCGCGCATCTGTTCCTGGGCCTGCCGCTGCGAGAGGTCGCCCAGCAGGTGGTCGATTATGGCGACCTCGGGCCCGAGGCGCGGCGGCTGGAGCAGCGCCTGGGCGAGCTGGACGACTGGGATGACTGCTTCGACCTGCTCGACGCCGCGATCACCACCCGCATCGCCGCGGCCAGGCCGCCCTGGGCCGGCGTTGCCTGGGCCTGGGACCGGCTGTGCGCCAGCCACGGCACCGTCGACATCGGATCGCTGAGCGCGGAGCTCGGCTGCAGCCGCAGGCACCTGATCGCGCAGTTCCGCGAACAGGCCGGGCTGCCGCCCAAGAGCATCGCCCGGATCCTGCGCTTCCAGCATGCGGTGGGGCTGCTGCAATCGACCGAGGCCATGCCCTGGGCCGAGCTGGCCTTCGAATGCGGCTATTACGACCAGTCGCACCTGATCCGCGATTTCAACCAGTTCGCCGGCAGCCCGCCCTCCGACTTCCTGCGCCGCCGGCTGCCCGAAGGCGGCGGCATGCGGGATTAGCCGGTAACATCCGTCCAAGACCGGCCGGGCCGGGCCCCCTACCCTACCTGCATCCCTGCTTCGAACGGAGGTTGCGATGCCCGACCCGATCCTCATTCCCTGCCTGTTCTACCGCGATGCATCCGCCGCCATCGACTGGCTGCAGCGCGCCTTCGGCTTCCGCGCCCTGATGGTGACCCCTGGCCCGGACGGCACCATCCGCCACGCCGAGCTGGCGATCGGATCCGCCGTCATCATGCTCGGCAGCGGCAGGCCGGCGATGGGTTGGGTCAGCGCCCTCGACCTGCCGGGCGTGAACCAGTCGATCTATGTCGCGCTGGACGATGTCGACGCCCATCACACCCGTGCCGTCGCCGCCGGGGCCGAGATCACCGATGCGCTGAGCGACAAGCCCTATGGCGGCCGCGGCTATGGCGCCCGCGACCCCGAGGGCCATCACTGGAGCTTCGGCGGCTATCGGCCCGACCTGTCCGGCGGTGCGGGCTGACAGGGCACTCCATACTCGGCATCGTCCTCGACCCGCCGCAATGGCATAGTACGCCGGTGTCGGACGAAGGGGGAGGACGATGCCAAAGCTCACAACGACGACGCTTGCCTGGCGATCCTTTGCGACCATCCTGTTGCTGACCGGATGCGCCGCCGCGCCTCCACCCGGCACGGCGACGCCGGTCCCGGCCCAGCCCGGCATCGTCCAGGCGGCAGGTCCCTATCGGCACGCCGGCTCGGGCCTGACCTTTCCCGTGGCGGGGACTGCCGCCAGCGCCGCCTTCACCAGGGTTCACCTCACGCAATTCGATGACAAGGGCGGTGACGTCGGCGCCAATTACGACCTGTCCACGCCTTCGGGCCATATGCTGGTCAGCACCTATGTCTATCCGGTGCCGCTGGGGTTCCGCCTCAGCGCCCCCGCCGAAGCCGACAAGAACGTCGTGCAGCTCACGGAGGTCATGCTTCGGAACGAATTGTGCCTGAAGGAACTGGGCCTGCGGGAACAGGAGGTGTTCGATACCCACCCCGAGGCCCGGTTCATCAGCGAAGGCGAAGTTTCCCCGCCGCACGGCGAGGCCGGCGTGCCCGGGAAAGTTGCGATATTCGAAACCGACGACTTCATCAACAAGCGGCCGGGCCCGGTCCGGTCGGAGCTCTATCTTTTCTGCTACGTCGGAGACCTCTGGATCGTGAATTATCGGGCGACGCCGGTGCGGGATGCCGCGTCGAAGGCCATTCTGGCCGCGTTCATGAGCCAGGTGCCGTGGGGACCGACGAGACCACGATAGACACCTCACCGCCCTCCCCCCTTGGGGTGATGGCGCGGCACGGCGTCGGCTTTCCATAGTTCGCCATCGCACATCACAGGGCCCGCCGACCGTCGCCACAAGACGGCGGCGACCCCAGGGAGGTTGATGATGACGGACAAGACCCTCGGGCTCACGCGGACGCTGCGACTGCCTTCGGTCGTGCTGTTCGGCCTGGCCTACATGACGCCGATGATCGTGTTAGGCACCTTCGGCATCCTGACGGAACAGACCGGCGGCGCCGTGCCCACCGCCTATCTGCTGGCACTGGTGGCGGTGCTGCTAACCGCCTATTCCTATGGCCGCATGGCCGCCACCTATCCGGTCGCCGGATCGGCCTACACCTACACCCGCCGTGCCTTCGGCGGCCATATCGGCTTCCTGGTCGGCTGGGCCATCCTGTTGGACTACTTCTTCCTGCCGATGGCGATCTGGCTGATCGGCGCGGCGTATCTCTCCGCCGCCTTCCCCGACGTGCCGCAATGGGTCTGGATCCTGGCCTTCATCGCCACGACCAGCGTCATCAACATCGTCGGCATCAAGCTGGCCAATGGCGTCAACATCGTGCTGATGCTGATCCAGTTCGCGGTGCTGGCCGCCTTCATCGCGCTGTGTGTCCGCTATGTCGTCGCCGGCCCGGATGCCCATCCGCTGTTCTCGCTCGACCCCTTCACCGGCAGCGGCAGTGCCCTGCCCGCCTATCTCGCCGGGGCCGCCATCGCCGCCTATTCCTTCCTGGGCTTCGACGCGGTGACCACCCTGACCGAGGAGACGGTGGACCCGGCCCGCACCATCCCGCGGGCGATCATGCTGATCGCGCTGATCGGCGGCGCCATCTTCATCGGCGCGGCCTATTTCACCCAGGCCGCTTTCCCCGGCGGCATCGTGGCCAATGTCGACAGCGCCGCCTTCGACATCGCCAAGGCGATCGGCGGCGACGTCTTCGTCATGCTGTTCCTGGCCGGGCTGATCGTGGCGCAGTTCGCCTCCGGCCTGTCGGCCCAGGCCAGCGTCGGCCGGCTGCTGCTGGCGATGGGGCGCGACGACGTGCTGCCGAAGGCCGCCTTCGGCTATGTCCACCCGATCCTGCGCACGCCGGTGTTCAACATCGTGCTGGCCGGTGCCGTGGCCCTGGCGGCGCTGAAGATGGACGTCACCACCTCGACCTCCTTCATCAATTTCGGCGCCTTCGTCGCCTTCATCTTCGTCAACCTGTCGGTGATCCGGCAGCTGTGGCTGGGCGCACCGGAGCGTGGGTTCGGCACGGCGATCAAGGCGCTGGTGATCCCGGCGCTGGGCGCGGTCGCCAACCTGTGGCTGCTGGTCAGCCTGGACGAGCACGCCAAGATCCTCGGCCTGATTTGGCTCGCGGTCGGCATCGTCTATCTCGCCTACCTCACCCGCATGTTCAGCCGGCAGCCGCCCGAGACTTCGTTCCGCGAGGTCGAGGACCCGACCCCGGCCAAGCGCTGAGAGACCGTTTGGAAATGCTACTGGTGCGGCCGTCTGATGGCAGTTTCTCCGCTTCCGGTGCTCACGGACCAAACGTCCGCTGCGCGCCTGGTCTCGAAACCACCACCAGCCGACTCACACCAGCGCATTTCCAAACGGTCTCTGAGGCTCGCTCAGCCTTGCGGCCGAGCGAGGAATGGAGTGAAGCGGGCGAACAGCTCGGCCTGGGAGGAGATGCCGAGCTTGCGGTGGATGGCCTTGCGATGGGTCTTCACCGTCTCCTGCCCGAAGCCGAGCAGCGCACAGATCGAAGGCGAGGAATGACCCTTCAGGATCAGCCCGACGACCTCGGCCTCGCGCCGGGTCAGCTGGCCGCCGCTGACGGTGATCAGGCGCTCGACCAGGTCGCCGCTGCCGCCCGCCGCGGCCGGGGCGCCCAGCCCGGCCCAGTGCCGTTCACCCAGGGCCCGGACCATCGGCGCCGCATCGCGCAACGTCTCGGTCTCGGCCCGGCTGAACCTGCTGTGGCCGCGCCGCCGGGTCACAGACAGGACGCCGGTCAGCCCGCCGCCGAGATCGAGGACATAGCCGATCTCGTCCAGGATCCGGGTGCGGATGTAGTGCCGCTTGTAGTATTCGCTCTGGCCGAAACGGTCCGGCGCCAGGTCGCGCATGACAAGCACGCCGCCATGCGTGCCGGACCGGACCGCCACGAAGAAAGGGTCGAGCAGATAGGAACCGGCGATGTAGCCGTCGACGATGATGCCGGCCAGATCCGGCGGCTGCCGGTTGTGCAGGTCGATCGGCGGCGCGTCGCCGCGATAGGCGAAGCCGTTCAGCATGTCGAACGGCACCAGCCCGGCCAGGGCCTCGCCCAGCCGGTCGGGAAACGCCGCCGTGCCGATCGCGGTCAGCGCTGCCGCGAGACCGTCGTTCCACGCCGAGAACTGCATCGCCCGCCTTTTCGTCCAATACACCTATCCTTGGGCCGAGCCGCGCCCGCCGCAAGCCATCGGTTACCCGTGAGGACCCAGAGATGATCGACTCCGCCCCCCAGATCACCAGCGTCGGCGAGACCGCAGCCGATATCGCCGCCGGCCGGGTGCGGGCCCGGGACGTGATCGCGGCGACCCTGGCCCGCGCCCATGCGGCGCAGGACCGGCTGAACTGCTTCACCCTGATCCTGGATGACGAGGCCCTGGCCGCCGCGGACACCGCCGACAAGGCAGTGGCCGCCGGCCAGCCGGTCGGGCCGCTGCATGGCGTGCCGGTGGCGATCAAGGACCTGACCCCGACCCGCGGCCACCTGACCACGCTGGGGTCGCACAGCACCGGCGACTGGGTGCCCGACCAGTCGGCGCTGGTGGTCCGGCGGCTGGAGGCGGCGGGCGCGATCGTGATCGGCAAGACCACGACGCCGGAATTCGCCCATTCCAGCTTCACCTACAGCCCGCGCTGGGGCATCACCCGTAACCCGTGGGACCCCGGGCGGACGCCGGGCGGCTCCTCCGGCGGGTCCGGCGCCGCCGTCGCCGCCGGGGTGGTGCCCTTCGCCGAGGGCACCGACATGGGCGGGTCGGTCCGGATCCCGGCGGCGCTTTGCGGCGTGGTCGGGTTCAAGCCCAGCCTGGGCCGGATCCCGATGACGATCCTGCCCAGCCAGTTCGACGACATCTCGCATTTCGGCCCGCTGGCCCGCAGCGTCGACGACGCCATCGCCTTCATGGCCGCGACGGTTGGGCCGAGCGACGAGGACATCTCCTCGCTGCCCCTGCCCTTCGACCTCGCCAAGACCCGGATCGACGGGCTGGCCGGCCGGCGCTTCGCCCTGTCGATGGATCTCGGCTATTACGCCGTCGATCCCGCGGTCGAGGCGGCGATCGAGGCGGCGGTCGAGGCCCTGCGGCGCGCCGGGGCGGTGGTGGAGCGGGTGCGCCTGCCCTGGACGCGCGAGGTCGGCGACCGCTGGTTCGACCTGTGGTGCGTGTTCATGGCGGCGTTCCATGGCCACCGCCTGGCCGAGTATCGCGACCGGATGGACCCGGTCATCACCGGCATCATCGACCGCGGCCTGACGCTTGATGCCGCCGAGGTCAAGCGCATCGAGATCCTGCGCAGCGAAATATGGGCCACGCTGGCGCCGATCCTGGCCGCGAACGACGCCCTGCTGTGCCCGACCTGCGCCGTGCCGGCACCGCTGGTGACGCAGAATGACGATGACTTCATGGCCGAAGGACCTGATGGCCGCTACCATGGGCTGGAGATGACCGCGCCGTTCAACCTGCTGTCGCCCTGCCCGGCCCTGTCGCTGCCGGCCGGGCTGACGCCGCAGGGGCTGCCGGTCGGCCTGCAGATCGTCGGCCGGCGCCATGCCGACGAGGCCGTGCTGGGCCTCGCCGGGGCGATGGAGACGGTGCTGCTGCAGGCCGGCCTGACCGAAGCGCTGCGCCGCGGCCCCGGTTGACGGGACCACGGCGCCGGCTCAACCGTCGAGCCGGGCCACCCGCAGCCGGAGCGCATTGGCGATCACCGAGACCGAGCTGAGCGCCATGGCCGCCGCCGCGATCTCCGGGCTGAGCAGGAGACCGAAGGCCGGGTAGAGGACCCCGGCCGCCACCGGCACGCCGATCGCGTTGTAGAGGAAGGCGAAGACCAGGTTCTGGCGGATGTTGCCCATCGTCGCCCGGCTGAGCGCCCGGGCCCGGGCGATGGCGGCGAGATCGCCCTTCACCAGCGTCACATGCGCGCTCTGGATCGCCACATCCGTCCCTGTCCCCATGGCGATGCCGACATCGGCCTCGGCCAAGGCCGGCGCGTCGTTCACTCCGTCGCCGGCCATCGCCACGACCCGGCCTTCGCCCTTGAGGCGCCGGACGATCGCCCCCTTGTCCTCGGGCAGCACCTCGGCCTCGACCTCGTCGATGCCCAGCCGGCCGGCCACCGCCGCGGCCGTCGTCCGGTTGTCGCCGGTCAGCATGACGATGCGAATTCCCTCGGCCCGCAAGGCGGCCAGGGCACTCGCGGTGGACGGCTTGATCGGATCCGCGACCGCGACCAGCCCGGCGACGGCGCCATCCAGCACCAGATGCATCACCGTGGAGCCATCTTGCCGCAGCGCCTCCGCCTCGGCCGCGAGCGGCCCTGCGGCAACGCCCAGATCCTCCAGCAAAGCGGCATTGCCGAGCGCGACCTCGCGGCCTTCCGCCAGGCCGGCGACTCCCTTGCCGGTCAGCGACCGGAACTCCGCCACCGCTGCCGGCGCCAGCCCGCGCTCCACGGCACCGGCCAGGATGGCAGCGGCCAGCGGATGTTCGCTGCCGCGTTCCAGCCCGGCGGCCAGGCGAAACAGGTCGGCCTCGTCCCGGCCCGGCGCCGTGACAATCCGGACCAGCCGCGGCTTGCCTTCGGTCAGGGTGCCGGTCTTGTCGACGACCAGCGTGTCGACCTTTTCGAGCCGTTCCAGCGCCTCGGCATCCTTGATCAGCACGCCGAGGCGGGCGCCGCGCCCGACCCCGACCATGATCGACATCGGCGTGGCCAGGCCCAAAGCACAGGGGCAGGCGATGATCAGCACCGAGACCGCGGCGACCAGGCCATAGGCCAGGGCCGGCGACGGCCCCCACACCGCCCAGGCGACGAAGGCCAGAACCGCGATCAGGACCACCAGCGGCACGAACCAGCCGGACACCCGGTCGGCCAGGCGCTGGATCGGCGCCCGGCTGCGCTGGGCCTGCCCGACCATCTCGACGATCCGGGCCAGGACGGTCTCGCTGCCGATCCGGTCGGCCCGCAGGACGAAGCCGCCGGTGCCGTTGATGGTGCCGCCGATCACCTTGTCGTCCGGCCCCTTCTCGACCGGGATCGCTTCGCCGGTGATCATGCTCTCATCGACCGTGCTGCGGCCTTCGGCCACCACGCCGTCGACCGGCACCTTGTCGCCCGGCCGGACACGCAGCCGGTCGCCGACATGGACATGTTCGAGCGGGATCTCCTCGTCCGACCCATCGTCGCGGACACGCCGCGCCAGCTTGGGCGCGAGGTCGAGCAGCGCCCGGATCGCGCCGCCGGTGCGCTCACGCGCCCGCAGCTCCAGCACCTGGCCGAGCAGCACGAGCACGGTGATCACCGCCGCCGGTTCGAAATAGACCGCGACCCCACCATCCATGCCGCGAAAGCCGTCCGGGAACAGGCCGGGGGCGATCGTCGCGATCAGGCTGTAGAGATAGGCGGCGCCGGTGCCCAGCGCGATCAGGGTGAACATGTTCAGGCTGCGCCTGATGATCGACTGCCAGCCGCGCACGAAGAACGGCCAGCCGGCCCAGAGCACGACCGGCGTCGCCAGGACGAGCTGGGCCCAGACCACGGCCCGGGCACCGATCCAGCCGGCGACGTCGAGGCCGAGCAGATGACCGCCCATCTCCAGCAGGAGGATGGGGATCGCGAGGACGAAGCCGACCCAGAACCGCCGGCCCATATCGATCAGTTCAGGGTTGGGACCGGCCTCCGCCGTGATCCGCTCAGGCTCCAGCGCCATGCCGCAGATCGGGCAGGTGCCGGCGCCTTCCTGCCGGATCTCCGGATGCATCGGGCAGGTGTAGATCGTGCCGGCCGGGACCGGCTCCGCCACCTGCGGATGATGGTCGTGCCCGGCGTGGCCATGCCCCGCATGACCATGCTCCATGTGACCGGGGCCGCCATGGTGGTGATGGTGGCCCGAATGATCGTGAGGCTTCTGGTCCATGCTCCGCTCCCATCGTTCCTGCCACCGGGAGATGGGGATTCCAGTAGATGGAAGGTCAAGGGCCCCGGGCCCGTTATCGACGCCGCTTCGATCTTGGATCAAAATGGTGCCGATACGCATTGTTGTTTCAGGCTCTGCGTTGAGTCAGTCTTCCCACGCCGCCGATCGGCAGTCCCGCCGGCGCGGCCCACATGGAGTCGATGACATGGCCAAGATCCTCGCCTGTATCGACGGCTCGATCTATTCCCACAGCGTCTGTGACCTGTCGGCCTGGGCTGCGGCCCGGATGAACCAGCCGATCGAGCTGCTGCATGTGCTGGGCCGCCGCGAGGTGTCGACCATCCCGGTCGACATCAGCGGCACCCTGGTCGCCTATTCCCAGGACATCCTGGCGGAGCTCGCCGCCATGGATGAGCAGCGGGCCAGCCTGTCGCAGCGGCGCGGCCGCCTGATCCTGGACGAAGGCCGCACCCGGCTGAAGGAGGCCGGCGCGACCAATGTCGAAAGCCATCTCTACAATGGCGACCTGGTCGAGACTCTCGGTGAATTCGAGTCGGAGACCAGCCTGATCGTCATCGGCAAGCGCGGCGAGGCGGCGGATTTCGCCAAGCTGCATCTCGGCTGGAACCTCGAGCGCGTGGCACGGGCCACCAAGAAGCCGGTGCTGGTCGCCGCCCGCGCCTTCAAGCCGATCCAGCGCTTCCTGATCGCCTTCGATGGCGGCCCGAGCGTAATGAAGGCGGTAGACATGATCGCCGCCGGCCAGCTGCTGCGCGGGCTGGAGGGCCATCTGCTGATGGCCGGCAACCCGGACGACGAATCCAAGAACCGGATGGCCGCGGCCGAGACCAAGCTGCGCGAGGCCGGCTGGACCGTCAGCGCCCGGATCCTGCCGGGCGAGCCGGAGGCGGTGATCGCGGCGGAGGTGGAAAAGGCCTCCATCGACCTGCTGGTGATGGGCGCCTATGGCCATTCCCGCATCCGCAGCCTGATCATCGGCAGCACCACCACTGCGATGGTGCGGTCCTGCCTGATCCCGGTGCTGATGCTACGCTGAGAGACCGTTTGGAAATGCGCTGGTGCGAGTCGGCTGGCGGTGGTTTCGAGACCCGGCGCGCAGCGGACGTTTGGGTCCGTGAGCACCGGAAGCGCAGAAACCGCCGTCAGACGGCCGCACCAGTAGCGTTTCCAGACGGTCTCTAGCCTTCGCGCCGCATCAGCCAGAAGCCGATGAGGCAGCCCAGGGCGCACAGCGCCAGCATGTAATAGAGGTGCGCCAGCGGGTTCAGCGCCAGCAATGGCGGGATCACCAGAGGCGTCAGGCCGCCGAACACGGCATAGGAGATGTTGTAGGAAACGGACAGGCCGGTGAACCGGATCGGGGCGGGAAAGGCCCGGACCACGACAAAGGGCACGCCGCCGACGATGCCGACGAGGAAGCCGGCCAGGGCGTAGGTCGGCATCAGCAGCGCCGGGTCCGACGCGCCCTGGGTGTAGAACAGCCAGAGGGCGATGCCGAGCAGCGGGCTGCCGATGACGAAGAAGAGCCCGGCGCCGATCCGGTCGATGATAACGCCGGCGACGATGACGCCGATCATCAGGCAGAAAGTGCCGAGGGTGTTCGCCTCCAGCGCCCGAACCGGCGGCACGCCGTTCAGCTTCTGCAACAGCGTCGGGGTCATCAGGATGACCACCACGAGCGCTCCTGCCAGCAGCCAGGTCAGCAGCATCGACACCACCACGGCACTGCGATAGTCCCGCGCCACGACCTTGAGCGGCAGCTCCACCGCCAGCGCCCGGCGAGCCTGCATTTCCTGGAAGATCGGGGTCTCGTGCAGCATGCGGCGCAGATGGACCGAGACCAGCCCGAGCACGCCGCCGAGCAGGAAGGGCAGCCGCCAGGCCCAGCCGGCAATCTGGGCCGCGTCCAGGCTGGAGTTGACCACCGTCGCCACCACCGACCCCAGCAGGATGCCGGCGGTGAGGCCGGCCGTCAGGGTGCCGCAGGCATAGCCGATGCGGCCGGACGGGACATGCTCGGACACGAACACCCAGGCGCCCGGCACCTCGCCGCCGATCGCGGCGCCCTGGACCAGACGCAGCAGCAGCAGGGCAACCGGCGCCCAGATGCCGATCTGGGCATAGGTCGGCAACAGACCCATGCCGAGCGTGGCGGCGGCCATCAGCAGGATGCTGAGGGTGAACATCCGCTTGCGGCCGAGCAGGTCACCGTAATGCGCCATGATGATGCCGCCCAGCGGCCGCACGAGATAGCCCGCGGCAAACACGCCGAAGGTCTGGAACTGGCGCAGCCACTCCGGGATGTCGGCCGGGAAGAACAACTGCCCGATCACAGGCGCGAAGAACACGAAGACGACGAAATCGTAGAATTCCAGCGCGCCGCCGAGCGAGGCCAGGCCGAGGGTCTTGTAGTCGCCGGTGTTGAGACGCCGGTTCGACGGCACGTCGGCGGCAATGGCATGGGTCATGGCAGGCTCTGTCATTCCAAGGTCGGTCCCCGATGCGCCCGAAGGCCGCATTCGCGGAAACGGTAGTCCAGCGCACCGTGGCGGGACAGCGCTACGACTTCATGACCGGGTCACCAAAAAATGTTGCGGCCGTAACATCGAGATCGTGCGGAACCTGTGCCCGGCCCTCGGGTTGGAACACAAGCCGCCGGCGCCGCAAGCCGCTATCATGCCGAGGCCAACCCGATTGCAGGAGAACCGATCTTGGCCAAGCGAACGGTTGCCGATCTCATCGCCGACATGCTGGCCGATGCCGGCGTCAAGCGCATCTACGGCATCGTCGGCGATTCGCTGAACGGGCTGACCGACAGCCTGCGGCGGAAGAAGACGATCGACTGGATCCGCGTCCGGCATGAGGAGGTCGCGGCCTTCGCCGCCGGCGCCGAAGCGCATCTGACCGGCGACCTGGCCGTCTGCGCCGGCAGCTGCGGGCCGGGCAACCTGCATCTCATCAACGGGCTGTTCGACTGCCACCGCAATCGCGTGCCGGTGCTGGCGATCGCCGCCCATATCCCGAGTTCGGAGATCGGCCGCGGCTATTTCCAGGAGACCCACCCGCAATCCCTGTTCCAGGAATGCAGCCACTACTGCGAACTGGTGTCCGACCCGGCGCAGCTGCCGGGGGTGCTGGAGATCGCGATGCGCGAGGCGGTGGCCAAGCGCGGCGTGGCCGTGGTCGTCATCCCCGGCGACGTGGCGCTGAAGGAGATCGGCGACCGGCGCCACTCCAAGTTCCTGACCCCGGCCGCGCCGCTGATCCGGCCGGCCGAGCCCGAGATCGAACAGGCCGCGGCGCTACTGAATGGCGCCAGCCGGGTGACCCTGTTGTGCGGCCGTGGCTGCGCCGGGGCGCATGAGGCGCTGATGGGCCTGGCCGAGGCCCTGAAGTCGCCGATCGTCCACGCCTTCGGCGGCAAGGAGTTCGTCGAATACGACAATCCCTACGATGTCGGCATGACCGGGCTGATCGGCTTTTCCTCCGGCTATTACGCGATGATGAATTGCGACGTGCTGCTGATGCTGGGCACGGATTTCCCGTATCGCCAGTTCTATCCGGCCGACGCAAAGATCCTCCAGGTCGACATCCGGGCCGAGAATCTCGGCCGGCGCTGCAACCTCGAACTGGGCATGGTCGGCGACGTCGCCCAGACCATCGCGGCGCTGCTGCCGCATCTGGAGGTCAAGACCGACCGCGAGCATCTCGACGCGGCGCTGCAGGATTACGTCAAGGCGCGGGAGGGGCTGGACGATTTGGCCAAGGGCACGCCGGGCCGGCCGCCGATCCACCCGCAATATCTGACCAAGGTGGTCAGCGACCTGGCCGATGACGACGCCGTGTTCACCTTCGATGTCGGCACCCCGTCGGTCTGGGCCGCGCGCTATCTCAAGGTCAACGGCAAGCGCCGGCTGATCGGGTCGCTCAACCACGGCTCGATGGCCAACGCCCTGCCCCAGGCGATAGGCGCCCAGGCCGCCTATCCGCACCGGCAGGTGGTGTCGCTATCCGGCGATGGCGGCCTGACCATGCTGATGGGCGACCTGATCACGCTGAAGCAGCAGAACCTGCCGGTGAAGGTGGTGGTGTTCAACAACGGCGTGCTCGGCTTCGTGGCGATGGAGATGAAGGCGACCGGCTTCCTCGACACCTACACCGATCTCGACAACCCGAACTTCGCCGCGATGGCCGAGGCGATGGGCATCTTCGGCATCCGGGTCGAGGATCCCGGCGAGGTCGAGGGCGCCGTGCGCCGCGCCCTGCACCATGACGGCCCGGTGGTGATCGACGTGCTGACCAACAAGCTGGAGCTGATGATGCCGCCGACCGGTATCGGCCAGCCAGGTCGCCGGCTTCGGCATGTACATGCTGCGCGCCGTCATCAACGGCCGCGGCAGCGAGCTGATCGAGCTGGCCAAGACCAATCTGCGGCGCTGACCGGCTGCGGCCGAAGAACGACAGGAATACTCATGATCCGGATGTACGGCTTCTGGCGGTCCGCCGCCTCGTTCCGCGTGCGCATCGCCTTGAACCTCAAGGGCCTGCCCTATGAGGAGGTGATGGTCGACATCGATGCCGGCGAACAGCACGCCGCGGACTATCTGGCGATGAACGCCCAGTCGGTGGTGCCGTCGCTGCTGGTCGATGACGGGCCGCCGCTGACCCAGTCCCTGGCCATCCTCGAATATCTCGAGGAGACGCACCCCGAGCCGGCCCTGCTGCCGGCCGATGCGCGCGGCCGGTCCCGGGTCCGGTCGCTGGCGCTGCTGTTCGCGGCCGACCACCACCCACTGATCGTGCCGCGGGTGCGCCGCTATCTCAGCGACGAGCTGCAGATCGGCGAGGCTGGGCGCACGGCCTGGATCCGACACTGGTTCCGTGAAGGCCTGGCGCAGGCGGAACGGCGGCTGGCGGCGGAGCCGGGCACAGGCCGGTTCTGCCACGGCGATACGCCTGGCATGGCCGATCTGTGCCTGATCAGCCAGGTGGTCGGCGCCCGCGGCTTCAAGGTCGAGACGGCGGATCTGCCGACCGTTCACCGCATCGCCGAGGCCTGCCTGTCCCTGGACGCCTTCGCCCGCGCCCATCCGCTGCGCCAGTCCGGGGCGCCGGCGTCGCACTGAATCGGCTACGCCACCCCCAGCAGCGGATAGCGGCCGGTGATGCGGAACGGCGCCTGGCGGTCCGCCTG